>JAZRGP010000082.1:0-3086 GCA_045644225.1 Christensenellaceae bacterium
AGTGTAACGACCTGATCGAATACCTTCTTGAATACTTCAACAGCGTCGTCGCCGTAAGCAAGTGTATTTGCTGTATCGAAGTTGATGCCAATGCCTGTGCCCTTAAGCTTTTCAGCGAACTTGAGGAAGCGACCTGTGTCAAAGAGAGCATCGGGCTTTTCCCATGCGCCGGGCTTGGAGTGGTTTTCGAAGAGGATGCCTACGCCCATTTCGTCTGCGAATTTCTTTGCTCTGAGGAGATATTCAACAGCGATGTCGAGAGCCTTGTCTTCGTCTTCCCAATCGTAAACCTGACCAGCTGTCAGACGGATATATTTTGCACCGAGGCTGCTTGCGAGAGCGATGTCGGAAAGTGCGTGAGCAAGTTCTCTTTCTCTCTGTGCTGCATCGGGATGTGTGAAGTCGGGATATGTTGTGATCATGCAGACATCCACACCTTCGCTCTTGAGCGCTTCAGCAGCTGCTGCTACGCAGACAGGTGTACGGTTCTTAACAAGAAGTACGGAAAGGTCAACTGCGTCGAGCTTGAGCTCTTTTGCATATGCAGCCCATTCCTTGAGTGTCATTGTACCGTTGATGATATCGCTGAAAATGGATACCGGTAAGCAACTAAGTTTCATATTTGTGTCCTCCTTAATATTCAAAATCAATTGCACTGTTTTTATCTGTTGATCCTCTGACGATCAAATCATTCTTAAATATTACGGTGTGTTTTTCCGTGTCCGTCTTTTCGATCGCGCCGATCAGCATATTGACTGCTTCCTTGCACATTTCTTTGACAGGAAGCTCGATCGTGGATATCCCGGGCTGATAGATGCCCGCCAGCTGGATATTGTCAAAGCCGACGACCTTCATATCCTCAGGAATACGGATACCGCGGTTCATAATATATTTCATAAGACCTGCTGCAATTACATCACTTGCCGCATAGACACCGTCAGGCATATTATGCTGTCTGAAATAATGCGCTGCTGCTTCATAGCCCGTCTGGTAACGATACTGTCCGCAACAGAGATAATCCTTATTCACATCCAGTCCTGCCTCCGCGAGCGCTTTTTCATAACCCGCCTGCTTCTGCGCAGTATTCTTGCTGTTTTCAGGACCGCCGATATAAGCGATGCGCTTGCATCCGCAATCGATCAGGTGCTTTGTCGCTTTATATGCACCTTCTTTAATATCCGTAACCACCGCACTGAATCTGTTGTTCTTTTCTCCGCTGAACATAACAACGGGGATCTCTGTCTGCAGTTCATCGTACATTTCCACGAGCTCATCTTCTTCCAGGAAGCAAAGCATCAGTCCGTCAAAATGATTGATCGAGATCTTTCCGAGGTATTCCTTCAGAAGTTCGATATCGTTTTCGATCGTATACAGGATCGGCGTATAGCCTTTCGCCAGCGCATAGATCTTGATCGAGTTGAAGACGTGTGTATAGAAAGCATCCACGATATCGGGAACGACGATCGCCAGCATTTTGGATCGCTTCGTGCGCAGACTTCTTGCAGTCATGCTCGGAACGTAGTTAAGTTCCTTGATCGCTGCTTCGATACGAATTTTCGTATCCTCCCTTACATGCTCAGGATGATTCAGATATTTCGATACAACCGAAACCGACAATCCGGCCAGATGGGCTACATCCTTGATTACAGCCATCTACACACCTCTTCTAAACAGTTAATAATTCGCCTTAAACTCTATTTTACCAATTATATCCGTTTCTGTACAGTAGATTTTTCCGCCAAGTTCTGCAGATCGGTCAAAATTTTTCGGCATCATGTGGCTTTCGAAGAGTCCGGAAGCGGTAGATACATATAATGTAGAAAGATCCTTGCCGCCGAACATCACGCTTGCGACCTGTTTTACGGGGAATTCCAGGATGCGTTCGACCTTACCGTCGGGATCGAAGCGGTATACCGTTCCGTCATACCACATCGCACACCATACATAGCCTTCGCTGTCCACGGTCAGACCGTCGGGGATGCCGTTTTCGCTGCGTGCAAAAATGCTCTTATTGGAAATACTGCCCGTTTTCGCATCGAAATCGTACTTATAGATACATTTCTTTGCGGAATCGGAATAGTAAAGCGTATCGTTGTTCGGAGAGAAGCCCAGACCGTTGGAGAGCTCGATGCCCGTATCCAGCACAACAGGTGCCTGACCCTTTGTCAGACGGTAGAGCTTGCCTGCCTTTGCCATGCCGTTTTCGTTCCAGTAATAGGAGCCTGCGTAGATGCTTCCGTCGGGACCTGCGATGCAGTCGTTGAAGAAGAGTCTCTCGCCGTCATGCTCGGTCAGGATCTGCTGCTTGTTTCCTGCGCGATCCATGGTCCAAACGCCGTCACCGAGAAGCACATATCCATCCTGCGCAAATACCACGCTGGAGACCTGGATATCGTCGCTGAGGACAGAGACGTTTCCGTTCTGTTCCGCTGCATATACGAATGTTCTGTCGGAATCGACATACAGCAGGCGCTGCGTTTCCGCTTCCCATGTCGGGCTCTCGCCACATAACAGATCGCTGTTTACAAATACTCTGATATCGCTCATTTTTCACCTCACGAGAATCCGCAGAAGATACGCGGATCGTTTTTTAAAAGTATTTTCGGCAAAGCCGAATTTCGCTTGTTTGGGCAACTATGTTCTGTTTTTTGTTCAGTATATCCATATAATAAATCGATACACGTTCATTGTCAAGGCAACACGATCTGTTTTTCGGCATAGCGATCCTGCGGAAAAACCGTCGGTATTGCTCAGATATACGCGCTCAGCCGCTCCGCAAAGATGCTCTGCGCAGCTTCGGCAAGATGCACTCCGTCATAAGCGATGGGAAGCTCCCACTCCCTTGCATCCGCAAACCGCATTCCGAGCTTTTCGGCAAGCAAGCGGTATTCCTGCGCCATCCTGCGGGATCCCTCGAGGACAGCCTCCTCCGACGCCCATTCTCCGTACTGCATATGCGGCGGCGCGACGATCAGGATCTTCTCACGATCCATCTCCAGCGCCTCAATGAACCGCTCCATCCGCTTTGCGGCAGTTTCCGCATCCGCACCGAGGAGGATATCGTTGCTGCCCAGCATGACGATCAG
>JAZRGP010000083.1:0-3307 GCA_045644225.1 Christensenellaceae bacterium
TGGGGTGACCGCCAAGATAGGTAATGCCGTGCTCCGCCGCAATGGCAAAGCAGGCGGCGCAGACCTCACGCTTGGTGCCGCAGCAATCGATCACCACCGCATGTGCTCCGATATGGGGCGCCATGGAGCGCAGCCATGCAACAGCCGCCTTCGGATAGACAGCGATCAGAATCAGGTCGCAGCGGGCGGCATTCTCCGCGGTCAGTTCTTCCGAAACAACGCCGCTCATCATGGCAAACTCCAACGTGGAGCGGTCTACATCAAACGCGAGCACCGTCTCTCCCGCCTCCTGATAGGCTTTTGCCAAAGAGCCGCCGATGAGTCCGAGACCAACGATACCGACGGTCATCTTGCGATCGCCTCCCGCACGCGGCAGACTTTCTCCGCGAGAGCCGCATACTGCTGGGGCGTGAGGGACTGCGCACCGTCACAGAGGGCGCAGATGGGGTTGTTGTGCACCTCGATCATGAGGCCGTCCGCACCTGCAGCAACCGCCGCCAGCGCCATGGGTTCTACCATTCTTGCAATGCCCGTTGCGTGGCTGGGATCGACGACGATCGGAAAATGCGTCAGTTCCTTCAGCATGGGGATCGCAGAAACATCGAGTGTGTTTCTTGTATATGTTTCAAATGTACGGATGCCGCGTTCGCAGAGGATGATATTCTCATTGCCGCCTGCAGTGATGTATTCCGCACTCATCAGCAGTTCTTTCATCGTATTCGCGAGGCCGCGCTTCAAGAGGATGGGCTTCTTCGTTCTGCCGAGTTCCTTCAGCAGTTCAAAGTTCTGCATGTTTCTCGCACCGACCTGAATGATATCGACATTTTCGAACAGAGGAAGATGATTCGTGCTCATGATCTCGGTAACGATGGGCATTCCCGTAACCTTCTTTGCTTCCAGCAGGAAGTCGATGCCGTCCGCAGCGAGTCCCTGGAAATCATAAGGGGACGTCCTCGGCTTGAATGCGCCGCCGCGCAGCATATGTGCGCCTGCAGCCTTGGTTTCCTCTGCGATCGACCGGATCTGGTCGTGCGATTCAACAGAGCAGGGTCCTGCGATCACGCAGAAGTTTCCTCCGCCGATCTTGATGCCGCCTGCTTCGATCACTGTATCCTCAGGATGGAACTGTCTGTTTACATTCTTGAAAGGATCGCTGATCATCTTAACGGTATCTACGATCTCAAGACCGTTCAAAAGGTCGATATCGATCTTGCTGGTATCGCCGATCAGTCCGATGACCGTGCGGTACTCACCCTTGGAAAGGTGTACCCCGAGTCCCTTGCTTTTGAACCAGTCACAAAGCTTGTCGATCTGTTTTTCCGATACTCCGTGTTTAATTACAGCTATCATTCCGTTGCCTCCTGCCATTTTAACTCCTTAAAATCAAAAAAGCTGCACGCAATTTGTGCAGCCAATGCATTCATTTTAATGAAGAATCTTTTCAAACGCTTCGTTATTCCTGCATTTTCTCAAACACAAATTGCTTCTACTTCAGTCTTGCTAAAGTAAAAGTAATAGGAATAATATGCGCTTGTGAACATTGGGCTCTTCACGATCCTTTGCCCCTTAAATTTCTTTAAGGCAAATATAGCACCGTGTTTTTGATTTGTCAATGCATAAATTCAAAAAGAATATTTCATAAAAAAACCGGCCCCATTTCTGAGGCCGGCAACAGGATGGTTACAATGCTTTGGTTTTATAAGCAGTGTAAAATTATTTTAGAAGGATCCGTTATCCCAGGAGCTTACCTTCTTGTTCTTGCCTTCTGCTTCGTCGAACCAGCGTGTTGTTACGCACTTGGATTCTGTGTAGAAGCGCATACCGTCCTTGCCGAGGCAGTGGAGGTCGCCGAAGAAGGAGTTCTTGTGACCTGCGAACGGGAATACGCCCGCGGGAACCGGAATACCTACGTTAACGCCTGTCATACCGCCGTGCGTTCTCTTAACGAATTCACGAGCATAGTAGCCGCTCTGTGTGAAGATGCAGGAGCCGTTTGCGAAGGGGTTGGAGTTCATGAGTTCAAGACCTTCTTCGAAGTCCTTAACGCGCTTGATGCAGAGTACCGGACCGAAGATCTCTCTCTGACCAACTGTCATTTCGGGTGTTACATGGTCGAGGATCGTGTGACCAACGAAGAAGCCGTTTTCATAGCCGGGAACGACAACGTCTCTGCCGTCGAGAACGACCTTAGCGCCTTCGTCGATACCCTTCTGGATCCAGTCACAAACGAACTTCTTGTGAGCAGCTGTAACAACGGGACCGAGATCTGTATCCTTTTCCCAAGCGGGGCCGACCTTCTTTGTCTTGACCTGCTTAACGAGTTCAGCAACGAATTCATCAGCGATGCTTTCCTGAACAACTACTACGGGCAGAGCCATGCAGCGTTCGCCTGCGCAGCCGAAGGAAGAGTTGATTACGCCTGCAACTGTTCTTTCGAGAGGAGCATCTTCGAGAACGAGTGCGTGGTTCTTAGCTTCGCAGAGGCACTGTACTCTCTTGCCGTGCTTAGCAGCTTCAGCATAGATGTGCAGACCGACTTCTGTGGAACCAACGAGTGTTACGCCCTTTACGTCGGGGTGAGAAAGGAATATCTCAGCTTCTTTTCTGGAGCATGTAACAACGTTTACAACACCTGCGGGCAGACCAGCTTCTTCGAGAAGAGCTACCATACGGTTGGATGTCATGGGGCACATGGAAGCAGCCTTGATAACGAGTGTGTTACCTGTAGCGATACACATCGGCATCATCCAGCCCATGGGGATCATTGCGGGGAAGTTGAAGGGAGCGATACCAGCGAATACACCGAGGGGTTCACGGTAAAGAGTTGTATCGAAGCCGTTTGTAACGTTCATGAGAGATTCGCCCATCATGATCGTGGGAGCGCCGCATGCAACTTCAACGGGTTCCTTAACCTTGAGAACGTCGCCCTTAGCTTCGTCCCAGTTCTTACCGTTTTCACGGCAGACCATTTCTGTGAGTTCGTCCATGTGCTTGTCGAGAAGATCACGGAACTTATAGAGAACTTCTACTCTCTTCTGAACGGGTGTGTTGGACCATGCGGGGAAAGCAGCCTTAGCAGCAGCGATGGCAGCTTCTACTTCTTCCTGTGTGCAGCAAGGTGTTTCAGCGATCTGTTCGCCGAGGCTGGGGTTATAAACGGGCATATAGCGGTCTGTCTTGGATTCTACAAACTTACCGTTGATATAGGGCTTGATTCTGATCATGATATCCTCCGAAGATTTTAGTTTATTGATAATAGTTTCATTTTTCGAAAGTCATTTTCGATAATTTAATTTTACTCTCTTAT
>JAZRGP010000084.1:0-7068 GCA_045644225.1 Christensenellaceae bacterium
GATTTCTGATCACAACGCAATTTTAAAACCTGCTCCGAATATCAGAGCAGGTTTTTTATTATGTTTCCAGAATTCCGTATTTTGTTTTGATGCGGTCCAGCTTCTCAAGGATAAACTTGGAGAGCAGCAGAAGCGTCAAGAATGTCGCCGCAGCATGGACTGCATTGATGGGAAGACCCGCAAGGTATACCCCGATCGCACCATCCGAAGTGACCTCCGTCATCATGGTGAATACCGAGCTGGTATCCAGCAGCGGTCCGATAATGATCAGTACAATCGCCGCACCGTAGATGGAAAGAGGCAGGCGCTTTATGCTGATGAATTCATGCTTGTAAAGAACACCGGAGAGGAATCCTGCGATTCCGTAGGCAAACATCTGCCACGGTGTCCAGGGACCCTGGCTGAAGATAAAATTGCTGACAAAAGCAGTGATCGCGCCCGTCATAAATCCCGCCTCAGCGCCGAATGCGATGCCCGTCAGGATGATGATCGCCGTCATGGGCTTGAAGCCCGGGATCGCGATAAACGCCGCACGGGATACGACCGCGATCGCACACATCACCGCAATAATGACCAGTTCCCTCGCCTGCGGCTTTCTGTTTTCAAACGCAAGGAAAAAAGGAACCATGGTCAGCACGATGATGATCAGGCTGACGACGTAATAATGTCTGTCGGCATATTTGAATCCAAACCAGATCGTCAGCGGGATCAGCAGCAGAATGATCAGCACGGAGATCAGCTTTTTAATATTAAACTTTTTTTCTTTCATGCGTTTTCTCCCGATTTGTTTTTCATATACAGACCGATCACGTCTTCGTTGTTGATCGCGTTCTCAAAAACATGTCTGCTCATGCGGTTCGCCGCGGTGGTATAAAAGCTGTTGCCCGAGAAGAACTTGGCGGGCGTTGTCGTCGTAAGGATCGCTCCGTCGAAGAACATGGACACCTTATCGGCATACCGCGCACAGAATTCCGCATCGTGCGATACCATCACAATGGTAACACCCTGCTCCTTCAGCTTCCCGAAGATGCGTGCAAGGCGAAGCTTAAAGAAGTTATCGATGCCCTTTGTCGGTTCATCCAGCAGAAGGATCTTCGGATCGCAGAGAAGCACCTTCGCAAGCGCGGAACGCTGCTGCTCACCGCCCGAAAGGTCGTACGGATGCTCGTCCAGCAGTTCTGTGATCTCGCACTGCTCCGCGATGCTGCGGATGCGCTCCTGCTTCTCCGCTTCGGAGAGTTTTCTGCCGTCGAGCATCTCCATGAGATCCTCGCGGACGGTCTTCTTTACGAAAAGGCTCTGCGGATCCTGCGGAAGCATCGCAAGGCATCCTTCAAAGAGCTCGTTGTGTTTGTATTTATCCGCTCTTCTGCCGTTGATCATGACCTTTCCGCGATACGGACGACAGATCCCGCAGATGCTCTTCAGCATCGTGGATTTGCCCGTACCGTTGCCGCCAACGACCGCAAAGAGCTCTCCCTGGTTTACGCTCACGTTCACACCCTTCAGCACATCGGGTGCTTCCTTTTCATATCGGAACCAGAGTTCATTGAGTTCGAGAACGGGATTCTCCTCCGTTTCGGCAGGCTCCGCATCTTCCTTCCGCGGATACTTCACTGCGGTATTCTTAAATTCTTCCGTCAGCCAGCTTCTGCCCTCGCGAACAGTCAGCGGACATTCGCCCTGAGCTTCCACACCGTAAAAGATCTGCATCGGCGAAGGCAGCGCCGCAAACATATCACTGCCCGTTTCCCGCAGGGTCTCACCGATCTTTTTGGGATGATCCTGCGCAGCGATCCTACCCTCTTCCATCACGATCACGCGGTCTGCATTGGGGATAACGTCCTCCAGACGGTGTTCGGAAATGAGGATGGTCGTGCCGAGTTCAAGGTTGATCTTGCGTACCGTTGCGAGGAAATCCGCCGCAGCGATGGGATCGAGCTGGCTCGTCGGTTCGTCAAGGATCAGGATGCTCGGCTGCATCGCCATGATCGCCGCGAGATTCAGCAGCTGCTTCTGTCCGCCCGAAAGCTCCGTCACATCTTTATGGAACCATTTTTCGATATTGAAGTAACTCGCCATCTCCGCAACACGCAGGCGCATGGTCTGCTGATCGCAGCCGATGCTCTCCAGCCCGAATGCAAGCTCATGCCATACCTTATCCGTAACGATCTGATCGTCGGGATTCTGCATGACATAGCCGATTTTCTTTGACTGCTCGCGGATGGATACTTCTTCCAGCTTTCTGCCGTCAAAAAGGATCTCGCCGCTGCGCGTTCCGTGCGGTGTGAGCACGGTCTTTAAGTGCCGCAAAAGTGTGCTTTTGCCGCTGCCGCTCTTTCCGCAGATCGCGATATATTCTCCCTGCGTGATCGTAAGATCGATCTCCGAGAGAGCCTGCTTCTTTGCCGCAGGATATGTAAAACTCAGATTTTTGATCTCGAAATTCGCCATGAAATTTCCTCCCAGATATGGATGCAGGACGGAACCGCAAGGATCCCTCCGTAACAAACAAGCGCAATGACAGTCTTTGCATCGATCCCGCGGATCTCGACTGTCGGGATAAAGGATACCTCCGCGACACCCGTCGTCATCAGCACGATCATCCCCGCGGTAAACAGGATCAGCAGCGCAAGCACCGCATAGTCTCTGATGCTGAATCGGTACTTCAGGAAATTCGTGCGGCGGCCGCTTCCGTATCCCCTGCTGCGCATGGAATCGCCCGTCGTGACCGCGCCTTCCAGCGACCAGCTCATCATGACCGAGAGGACGTCCATGCTGTTTTTCAGCTTGTCCGCAAATGCTCCGTGTCTCGGAGACTTACCGATGCATTCTCTGACGCCGCTGACTGTTCTCGTGCGCTTAGTAAACAGCGGCACAAGCCTCAGCACCATGGAAAGCAGCAGCGAGAGCGCAGGGATCATCCTGCCGAAGAGATAGATGAATTTATCGGAAGTCATCATTTTGTTATAGCAGGAGAACCATACCATAACGGAAAAGAACATCGCGCCAAGCGCCAGTCCGTAATACAGCGACTCCAGCGTATAATCACGTCCGAAAAGCTGGAAGAGAACAGTAACGCCGTTCGTATTGAAGATCGGATTGATCACTGCGATCGCCGCGGAAAATCCGAGCATCCCGAAGATATACCGCCATCCTCTGCCGCGGTTCAGCAGGAGATAGTATGCCAGCGAGAGCACTGCAGACACCGCAAGAAAAGCAGGATGGATGAGAAACATCCCCAACCCGATCGCCGCGATGTAGAATATGAAGTTCACGAGCGGATGATATCCGCCGAATGCCCTCTGCATCTCTTTCTTCCTTCCTGAAAAAACAAAAGACCGCAACAACAAATGTTGTTACGGCCGCATTTCCGAAACGTATGCCTTTGTATCACAAAAAGCACCAAAACATATCTTGTAGGTCTTCTGGCTCATGCATAGGAGAAGCGATCTTCTCTGCACACCATGCCCTGCCTTCCCGGTTTCCCAGTGACCGGCTCTCGCCGTCGGACACGATGCTCAGCACATACAGCAGCGGTTCCTGCACAGGATTCTCACCTGTTTCCCTTGTTCAGCTCCGCGGGCATTCCGACCGCAAAGCCACAAAATATCTATCTATCATAATACCACAAATCCCGCTAAAGTCAATCGGAACAACGAAAAAGAGCATCGGGATCCGATGCTCTCTGTAATATTATCCGAAATAATCCATGATCGCATATGTCACGGCATTCGCAACGCGCTTCTGCACGTTGGTATCCATCAGCTTCTCACGGTCTCCTGCATGGGTATGGAACCCGACCTCCAGCAGTGCTGAAGGGATATTCACCTCTCGCACCATGAAATAATCATTGACCTTGACTCCGCGCTTTGCATAACCGCCTGCCGCAACAACCTCGTTGCAGATTTCCGTTGCGAGCTTCTTGTTTTTCGTAGCCTGATAGCCCGTATAATATGCCTTGTTGTACTCATTGTCCATATAGAACGTGACGGTTCCGTTTGCGGACGTGCTGCCGTCTCCCGTTGCATTCGAATGGATGGACACATAGATGATATGATCCAGCAGAGAGTTTTTCTGCAGCTCGAAGATCTTTTTCAGATCCTTATGGATCGGTCTGCCGAGCGCAGCATCATACGGACTGAGATAATAGGTGTCCGCAAGTTTGGGATTATTGATCACGCTCTGCATCACCCCAATCAGCCGTTCAAGCTCGTCGATCTCTTCCTGCAGGGCATCCAGCTTATCATCGGAGGCAAGTCCGCTTCCGCTGAGCTTGTCATGTTCGCTCTCTTTGTTCTCTTTCAGAACCTCCAGCGTATATTTGTTCGCCATGGAAACGCGCGCATAATTATCAACGTTGGTATCCGTTGTTCTCGTCATGATGACCGTTGCACCGCTGTTCTCAAGACTCTGTTTAACAAGCTTGGCATGCTTGAGGTTATAAACATGTTCGGCATAATCTCCGAATGCACCGCCCGCACCCGTACCGTGACCGGGATCGAGAATAACAACTTTGCCCTTGAGCTTTGTGTTCTTTGCGATCGGGAATCCGTCGTATTTCCCATCCGCATCGGGCTCGCCCTTCATCGTAACGCTCAGGTAATCCCCACTCGCCCAATGAAACGCGCCGTCCAGCTTTATCTTATACCAGCCGTCCTTTTCTTCATAAACATCTGCCTTTTCTCCTGCGTTCATCGTTCCCGATTTCGCATAGCTTGTTCCGGGACCGCTGCGGAGGTTCATCCATTCGTTTGCCGTGCATACCGCCGTACCGATAACCTCATCTTTTTCAACTTCCGCACTTCCGCATTGAATGCTTACCGCCTCACTGTACGCACTGTTTCCGTAGCTCGATTTGCCGCAGACCGCTCTGACTTTATAGCTATAGGTCTTGCCTTCTTCTGCGCCCGTGTTCGTGAAAGATGTTTTTTCTGTCGTATATATTCTGCTGAAAGCTCCGTCCTCACCAACAGCGCGATAGACCTCGTATTTGGATGCACCTTTCACCGCTTCCCATTTCAGCTGTGGCTTTCCCGAATATACGCTCGGCGCAACCGTCACAACAGGTCTTGCACAGTCGCAGGTGATATATTTTGCGGTGCTGAACTTTCCGTAGTTCCCATCCGCATCCACCGCACGCACCTTATAGTAATACGTATAGCCTGCATCAGCGGCGGTATTCGTGTATTTCGTGGATTTCAGCGTATACTTTTTGGAATATGTTCCGTTTTTGCTCGACGCACGCCACACCTCGTATTTCGCAGCGCCTTCGATGCTGTTCCATGTCGCCACGGGCTTGCCCGTCTGTTCGTCGAGCCCAAGCTTCAAGGTGATCGTCACATTCCCGCAGGAGCCGCTTTCCGCCGCGCTCAGCGCACTGTCTCCATAGCTTGATGCTCCGCAGATCGCTTTGACTTTATAATAGAACGTCTGCCCTTCGGCAACGGAAGTATTGGTGAACGATTTGTTCTGCGTTGTATAAATACGGGTATAGCTTCCGTCTTTGCTCGATGCACGGTAAACCTCGTATTTTGATGCTCCCTCCACTGCCTTCCATGTCAGCCGCGGCTTGCCCGAATATACGCTCGGTGCGCTCGTGACAACAGGTCTTGCGCAGTCGCAGGTGATGTAACGCGGCGCACTGAATCCGCCTTTTTCGCCATCAGCATCCAGCGCACGGACTCTGTAATAATAGGTTTTTCCGGGAACCGCTGTCGTATCCGTATATTCCGCAGACTCCTGCGTACCTACCTTCGCATAGGAGCCGACCTTCTGAAAAGAGCGCCAGATCTCGTATTTCACAGCGCCTTCCACATCATCCCATTCAACAACGGGCTTGCCCGAAGCTGCATCGATCGATATCTCTGTTTCCGGAACAGCAAGGTTTTCCGCAGCATAAGCTGACGTCATGCCCGAAAACAGCACCATCGCGATCATCAGAATACTGAGCAGCTGTGCATACTTTCTTCTTTTTCCCATAAATTTTACCTCTTCTGTGTGACCGCGATCCTCATTTGCCGCAGTCCGTCGTTACTGTAAAAGAATTATGGAAAAATCTTAACATACGTTTGATTTGCGTTCAATATTTCCCAAATCGTTTCACACATTGTTTACATTTTGATAATATTTCCGTAACAAAAAAGCACCCGACAGAACAGATGCTTTTACTGTTATTTTTCTTCATATCCCATTCGGAAGGAGATCTTTGCTGCGGCTTCTTTCAGCGCAGGCAGGATCTTCTCGCGGATGCGTTCGTCATCCAGCAGGTCTGCTTCGTCGAAGACGCTGATCGCTGCGGCGATGGAACCCGTGTAATCATACAGCGGAACGGAAACGCATTTATGTCCCTCTTCGCACTCCTCATCGTCGATGCCGTAGCCGCATTTTCTGACGCGGTCAAGCTCTGCGAAGAGCTCTGCAGGCTCCGTGATGGTCTTCTTCGTCAGTCGCGCCAGACCGACCTTGTCGATGATCTCCTGGACCTGACGTTCGCTCAGCGTGCTCATCAATACCTTGCCCGAACCTGTGGTATGGATCGGTGCGTTTCTGCCGATGCGCAGCATGGTATTCATCTGATCGCCGGCGGGTTTTTCCACAAAATCCAGATAGATCGTGCCGTAATCGTGACGGGTTACGAGGCACGCACCGACCTCCAGCTGATTTGCGAGATCATTGAGGAAGGGGCTCGCCATCCCTCTGAGCGCAAGGTTTACTTTGACCGAATCGCCCAGTCTGCAGATCTTCCATGTCAGCGCATAGTTGCCCGTGATCTCATCGTGGTATACATATCCCTGCGCGCAAAGCGTACGCAGATATCTGAGGACCGTCGGCTGAGGCATATCCAGCCCTGCGGCGATTTCCGCCATGCGCTGCGGCAGTCTGTTTGCCGCAAGATATTCGATAATACGGAACAGTCTGTCGATCGGCTGACTGCCCGATTCATTTGCTTTTTTGTTTTCTGCCATATGTTCTCCCCGCTAAGCATTTTTTATATTTTAGCACATCCTTTCAAAAAATGAAAGTCTAATTTGTGAATGCAATATAAAAACCCAGCATATTCCGAAC
>JAZRGP010000085.1:0-1756 GCA_045644225.1 Christensenellaceae bacterium
GGATGCTCTTGCGTCGGAACGAGCGGATACGAGAAGCGGGTTCTCGAGATCGCCGAACTTCTTGCCTGTGATCTTTCCCATTTCTGCGATTGCTTCATATACCTGTGCTTCGATATCTTCAGCGATCATTCTGCCGTCTTCATAGTATCTTGTGCAAGCTTCTGTGGAGATTGTGAAGCCCTGAGGTACGGGAAGACCGAGTTTTGTCATTTCTGCGAGGTTTGCGCCTTTGCCGCCAAGGATCTCACGCATGGAAGCGTTGCCTTCGCTGAACAAATAAACGTACTTTTTGCTCATTGTTTTCCTCCTGTTTTTTATAATTTACTAAAAATTAACTTTCCATAATGGTAGAATGTACCCTACCCACCAACTATAGATTATATAAGATAAAACAAAAATGCACAATATCTTTTTTACGAAAATTGTGCATTTATTATGACTTTTTTATGATACTATGCATAACTTTAAGGCTTTTCGGCTGTGTTAACAGTGCATCGGTCAGCCACTTCGCGCAGAAATCGACGAACTCGCCGCCGCTCTGCGAGATAAATTCCGATGCAGACCGCGATGGCATGCCCAGTATCCTGCGGATATCCTCAATAAATGAATGCGGTACAAATTCCCCGGGACAAGCCTCGCAGACCGTTCCGCCGAGCGAGATGCTGATCTTATCCGCAGCAGGTACTCCGCATGATACGCAGCATTCCGTATCGGGACGCATACCGAGAACATCCAGCAGCTTTATGACAAAAAAGCAAAATACATCCGCAGGCACCGCGCCGTTATCAAGCGCAAAGAGTGTCCCCGCAAGTAGTGCGAAGAGCCTTGCGTCGCCTTCTTCCGTCGCAGCCTTTTCGCAGGATTCCGCGATCACCGCCGCTACCGCAGTCGCCTCGGTATTGATGCGGATATTATAGAAATTCTGCTTCAATACGCCTTGCGTGATGACATATTTTCCGCCGCGCTTGAAGAATCCGAAATCCGCGCAGACGAAAACATCAGATAACCCAAAGAGCGGATTATTCTGTTTCCGCGCTCCGCGGGCAAGGCAGGATACCTTCCCTTTTTCCCGCGTGAGCAGCGTCAGCATTCTGTCGTTGTCCTTATAATCGATGCTTCGCAGCACGATCGACAGAAAATTTTCGTACATATCAGCGTTCCTTGGAGTACCCGAGTTCTTTCAGCATATGACCGGAGTTTCTCCAGTCCTTCTTGACCTTGACCCAGAGTTCAAGGAATACCTTCGTTCCGAAGAGAAGCTGCATATCCATGCGGGCTTCCATGCCGATCTTCTTGAGCATGCTTCCGCGTGCGCCGATGATGATGCGCTTGTGAGAATCACGTTCACAGTAGATCACGGCAGAAACTTTAGTGAGATTTTCAAGTTCCTCCACCTTCTCGATCTCGATACCTGCGCCGTGCGGGATCTCGTCATCGAGATTCAGAAGCATCTTTTCACGGATCAGCTCCGCTGCGATAAATCTCTCAGGGCGGTCTGTGACCATGTCGGGCGGATAATACTGCGGACCTTCTTCAAGGCTGTCCACGAGAAGCTTTTCCAGCTGCTCTACCCCATCGCCATTCAGCGCAGAGATCTCAACGATCATGTTTTCCGCAACGCCAAGCTCAAGCAGCTTCGCTTTCAGTTCCGCTCTGCGCTCTTCACTGACCTTGTCGATCTTGTTGATCGCAGCGATGAAATACGGGTTGTTCAGGCGTTCTACCGTCATCGCATCGCGTTCTTTGTTGCCGACGA
>JAZRGP010000086.1:0-23751 GCA_045644225.1 Christensenellaceae bacterium
CAGCTCGCCATCAGCAACAAGCGGGATGATGTAATCGATCTTGAGGTTGCTGAGCAGCATCTTTTCCTTTTCCCACATGCTGCGGTAGACCGTCGTGCGGGCAAAGTCCTGCATACGCAGGCAGTTGGTGTGCGATGCATAATAGGTGACCAGCGGATGGTCTGCGCGGAAGAAGAAGTTCTTTTCATCGAGCGGACGGATCGTATGCTCGACATAGTAGTTGCCGTCGATGTTGCGGATGAGTACGAACAGACGCTCAACGTCCGCGACCTTGCAGATGGTATCCGAAAGGATGGGAAGGATATCTTCAACGCTGAGCATATGCGTGATCTCTTCGCTGAAATGCGCGACGATCTCTTTCTGCTGATGCTCTGTTCTCGTGAAGATCGCGTTGAGTGTAAACTTGATGATGAGATATACTGCAACGACCAGAATAACAAGGGCTACCGCAACAGCGATGATCGCAGCGGTCTCGCCGAGTCCGACGCTGCTGATCAGCAGTTCCTGAACAGTCGGAGCGAGGTTCGTCAGGAAGACAAAGCCGATCATAACGGAAACAAGACCGTAGTTATACTTGGAGAGCAGGATGGAGATGTGTACGAGCTTCTTCCTGTACAATGCATAGAAAAGGAAGAATGCATTGAAAACGCCGGAGAGCATATCCATCGGGAGACCGACGAACATCGGGAGCGTCGCGAGGATATGACCGAACAGCATGATCAGAAGACCCGTGATAACGGGGAGGATCTGATGGAATGCGATGCGGTTGCCGCGGCAGTGTCTCCATACGATGCCGGTCAGCTGCAGAATGGTAACGGCAACGATGCCGCCGAGGACGTAAATATGCCAGTTATAATGATACAGGAACTGCGTCTGACCGCCTGCCTTGACGATCTCGGGCAGCGGAACGAAGAAGTTCGTGATGCAGTTTGCGATAAAAATCAGTATGTAGAATATCGACCAGAAGGTTCTGCCGTGTTCTCTCTTTTCGTCGAGGAAGTTCAGGACGAAGTGATAATAACCCACGGTTACCATCATCATGCCGAGCAGAGAGACGTGATGCCAGAAATACGGGCTGGGCCAGATCTCCATACGCATACCGAGAGAGCCGCCGTTCCAGAGGATCATGATCGCAAGCATGACCATGAAGCTCTTGATGACTTTCTTGGGCTTTTTGGAGGTGACGAACGTCATCAGCAAAAAGAGATAGCAGAAGATCGATATTACGGCTACCCAACTATATCCACTCATTAAAGACGTCCCCCCTTCCTGTGTTTTCATACAAGTGACAACGCATCAGATCGTTGATCTCGCAGCTTTCGGGATTGAGCTTTTTGATCTCGGTTCCGAATTTCTGCTCATACATTTCGAACGTACCGCACTTCAGCAGCGTGATCTTCAGCGGGTCGATGCCGAGGATCTTCTTGAGGTCCTCGTAATCCTGATCAAGATAGCGGAAGTAGATACCGAGCTGATCCTGCAGGATGCGGATGCTGATCGCGCTGTTGACGAGGTTGCTGCGGTGCAGCTCGACATACAGATGCAGATACGGTTTATAGTTGTCGGTGAATTCCTTCTTTGCGGTCCATGCGGCGATGGGAAGCCGCGAGAGCTGGATCGCCTGACTGATGGATTTTTCCGTGATGCGCGTAAAGCCTGCGATATCGATGACCGACGGAACGCGGTCGATATACTGGAAACGCGGGATATTATTGCCGTCCAGCTGGCTGCCGATGCCTGTGCAGCGGAATACGTCGCCGACGCGGTAACGGGCGAATGCGCCGCCCTTCAGGACCGTGAGAACGATCTCGTAGATGCCGCCGGGAACGACCTCGTTCCAGAGGACTGTCTTGGGCTGATAGCTCGGGTTCTCGAGGTTCTTGTCGAGCTCGTCTTCGGGGATGAATTCATAGAAGCAAGCATCCGGGAAGAAGTATACGCCCTCGCGGTTCCATGTTTCGCAGCCGATGCAGGTGGGCTCTGTGCCTGCAAAGATCTCCATCGGCGGAATGCCCCACATCTTTTCGAGGTCGGTCTTGTAGCAGCGGTTGTCCGTGCCTGCGACCATATAGCCTTTGATATGGAAAAGGTCTTTCGGGAGAAGCTCTCTGTTTTCCTTTTTGCACTTTTTCTTTGCGACGAGGTAGCGCAGGAGCATCTTCGGGGATGTGCCGAGGAGTTTTTCCTTGAGGCTCTTCTTTTCGGACTGCATCGTCGTGATGCGCTGGCTGACGTAATAAAGCACGCCGCCCAGACCGAAGAGGTATTCGATGCCCTTCTTCATACCCAGCTTGAAGCCGACCGTGTTGCGCTCCTGGAAGCTCATATTGACGGCTTCCTTAACGGCAGGCAGGAAGGAGATATCGATCTCATCCTCCAGCAGCAGCGGGAGAAGACCGGTTACAAAGGGAAGCGGAGCCAGAGCATAGAGCATGTGGTCGGTTACGCTGACGTCGAATTCGCCTTTTTTGCGGCTGGACGTCAGGATCAGGCAGCTGATGACGTTGTGCTTGAATGTATCCAGCATTCCCTTGGAATAGGGAGCGGTCTTGATGGGATGTACGCCGCCTTCCCACGTCGTCTGTACCCAGAGAACGGGTTCAACGGGAAGTGCATTCTTCTGCTTGGAGAGCAGGATCGGTGCGTAATCCTCATACGTTGTCAGCGGGACCATCTCGCGGAATTCCTCGATCGTGCGCGGATATTTCCCTTTTAAGATGCTTTGACCGAGGGTACTGGAGGACCAGAGCTCGATCTGCTCGAGAAGCAGTCGGTTCTGGATGTTCATAAATTCCTCGGGACTGAGTGTCAGAAAACCGCAGTATTCTTCCCAGATCTCTTCTTTGGAATATTGGTGAAGTTTTTCCTGGAATCTCACGCGTTATCCTCCTTGGTTAAAGTGCGCCGAGCCATTCTGATGCTCGATCTTGTTGGAATCAGGAAAGGCGTGCTCTCCTGATAGGATTCATAGTCGGAAAAGGTTTTCGGGAATGTGACCCGATCCTGAAACCACGCATAGGCGAGGTTCATGAGCGAGAAAGCCGCTCCGTTGATCCATAGCGTATGCGGAATGGCAGCGAGGCTCAGGAACAGATATGTTCCGAAGAAGCACAGGATGCCGGGGTGCCTGCAGATCGCGTATGCGCCGCTGCGGCATACTTTGTCGGTCTGCTGCTCCTTATAGGTCTTGTCGAACGGAAGTGCAAAGAACAGACAGTAGATCAGCGCCGCGAAGCAGACGATGCAGAAGATCAGCAGAACGATATCGGCAGCGCCGCGGAATGCATCCATCCGCCATGCGCAGATCACGTCTATTGCCGTTGCGATGAGCAGCAGCAGCGTTCCTCCTGCGAAGAAGCATCGCGGAAATGCCCGCTTCCATTTATAGCTGTTGATGTCATAGAGGAAATACAGTGCAAACGCTGCGATCCCCATAATCGTCGTCGGCATAAGCTTATGCTTCCTCTGCTTCCATGCCGGGTTCGTAGAGAACGTAGCGGTTCTTGCCCTGACGTTTTGCGGTATAGAGTGCACCGTCAGCATGGTCGAGCAGTTCGCGGTATGCGGAACCGTCGTCGGGGAAGATCGCCGCACCGATACTGCCGGAAACGATGTATTCGATCTGACCGTTGCGGTAAGGATACTTGAATACGTCGCAGAGCTGCGTCAGGCGTTCTTCGAGGTCTTCCTGAGAGATGCCGTTGGCGAATACGACGAATTCGTCACCGCCGTAACGTGCGACGACATCGGTATGACGGAATACACCGAGGATCCTCTTTGCGACCCAGCAGATGACGTCGTCGCCGATGACGTGACCGAGCGTGTCGTTGACCTGCTTGAAGTCGTCGATATCGATAAATACCATTGCCGCGGAGGTAACGGTATCTTTTTTGAGTGTATCGCTGGCGGTCTGCTCGAAGAACTCGCGGTTATAAAGACCCGTGAGTGCGTCGCGGTTTGCCTTTTCCTTCCAGCGGTTGACTTCGTTCTTCCAGCCCGTGATATTGACGAGCGTACCGGAGATCACGGTTTCGCCTGCTGCCTGGATGCTTTCCTTGTGCATGCGGACTTCCAGCCATTCGTAATGACCGACGGATGTATAGAAGCGCAGTGTGTTTTCGACCCAGCCGGAGTCCTTCTGGCAGCGCTCCAGCAGATGGAAGAAGTCTCTGCGGTCGTTCTCGTGGATCAGCTCGGAATGATGGAAGAGCGACATCGCATCCGTGATGGTCTGCTCGCCGTCCAGCACGCGAGAGAACGGTGTGGAGAATTCCACGCGGTCTTCGTTCGTGAGCAGAGTGAACATGATGATGTTGTTGCTGTTTGCGGTATGCTGCGGCAGAGCCTTCTGCTTTTCTTCGCGGGTCTCATCTTCCTCGACGAAGCGCAGATCGCCGTCGAGATATGCAACGCGCTGGAATTCGTCGATGGGCATGGGCTTGAAGTAATAGAAGCCCTGAACGATGTCGCAGGCTGCCTGCTTCAGATACTGGATCTGGCTGGCATTATCGATGCCTTCCGCAACGGTCTGCAGCTGCATCTGCGAAGCAAGCTTGAGGATCGCTTCGATGGTGAAGCGGTTGCGGCGGCTGTTGTTTTCATGTGTGAAGAGGCTGCTGTCCAGCTTGATGGCATCGATGTCCAGCTCGCGGAGGAGATGCAGCGGAATGGTGTGCTTGCCGATGTTATCGAGCGAGCAGCGGAAGCCGTAAGAATGGATCTCCTCGATGACTTTCTGCTGAGTCTGCAGGTCAAAGGAGAAGAATTTTTCGGAAAGCTCGAATTCGATCAGCCCGGGCTCGATGGAATGCGCATGGCACATCCTTGCGTAGATGCCCGCAAAGTCCTTGATGCGGAGGCTTTCGCAGGAAAGGTTGACGGAAACGGGGCAGGGCTTTTTGCCTTCGCGCTTCCATGCGGAGAGCTTCTTGCAGACGGTGTCGAACAGATATCTGTCGACGAGGTGTACCATCTGGTATTCTTCCAGCACGGGGATGAACATATCGGGAGTGATGGTGCCGCGCACGGGGTGTCTCCAGCGGACGAGCGCCTCTGCGCTGACGATGCGGTTATCGCCAAGGCGGACCTTGGGCTGCATATAAACGACAAAATCACCGGCCTGCAGAGAGTGGTCGATACAGCTGACGAGCTCTCTTTTGTAGTCGGAGGATTCTTCTTCGATATTTTTATAGAAACGGCAGCGGGAATCTTCACCGCGGCGGGAAAGCATTTCCGTTGCTTTTTCCTGCATTTCTGCGAGTGTGGAAGGACCCTGCGGGATATAGACGCCAAAGCAGAGGTCGAGGGAATAGGGAGCGCTGCGCTTTTTGTTGAAGCTGTTTGCATTCTCATAAATGCGCATCAGGCGGGCTTCGATCTCGCTTTCATGCTGATTCTTGAGCAGGAAGCAGAACATACCGCCGTCGAGACGTGCCGCAGGTTCGAATTTGCTGAGACCTGCGCTCATGATGCGGTGCAGATGAGCGAGGACGAGGTCGCCTTTTTCGCTGCCGAAGGTACGGCAGATGCTGAAATAGTTCTTCAGCTCCATTACGGCGACGGCATAGGAAGAATGTCTGCCCTTAAGGCATTTTTCCGCAGCATCGGCAAAGCCCGCTCTGTTGAGCCCGCCTGTTGCAAAATCCGCTGTGGCGCGTGCCTCGGACTTCCTTATTTTCTTGATGGAGATCGAGATCAGAAGCACAATGAAGATCAGCAGGAGAAGACTGATTCCCGCAAAAATCCATGTAATCATATTGTTGTCCATCGTATTCACTGCAATTCCCCTAACTGATTTCTGAAAAAATAACGCTTGGTTATCTTCTTGTAGCATTTGGTTGATTTTCGCTGAGCGCAAGAATCCAAGTTTAGTATAGCACAGATTTTTGTCGGATTCAATGATTTATGGCATAGAAATAGGAAAAATGAGGGAAATTTGCGGTTAATTCATGGTTATTTCTTGTTGCGAGGTTGATTTCTTTCTTACCAAAGAGATATAATACAAAAAGAAAGAGAAAACAGTGTGACCGCATGGAAAAAACGGTCGTTAAGATAAGGAGAGATCATGGGTGGAAAAGGCAAAACAGTACTGAAGATCGTGCTGATCATCGCGCTGATCGTGGTGCTTGCATGGCTGGTGATCCTGGGTGTGCAGTCGACAGGCAGCAAGCAGGAATATGACGAAGCAAAGCAGCTGACCGAAGGTGAAACGGTGAAGGCGCCGATCAAGGAAGAGACCGCGGAGGCGGCTCCTGCTCCCGTTGCGACACCGAAGCCCACACCCAAGCCGACGGACATCACCTATACAGACCCTGTGATCGACGAGCTGCTGAAGCTGGATCTTGCACCGCTGCAGGCGGAAAATCCCGATGTTATCGGCTGGATCCATATTCCCGATACGATCGTTTCCTATCCGCTCATGAAGGGAGAGGACGATGATTTCTATCTGCGCCACTCCTGGAAAAAGACCAAGAGTTCTTCGGGTGCGATCTTCATGGAATATCAGAATTCCGCGGATTTCAGCGACTTCAATACGATCATCTACGGTCATAACATGCGCAACGACAGCATGTTCGGAACGCTGGGCGAATATCGGAAGGCGGAATACTGGCAGGAACATCCTTATGTCTATATCGTCAACGAAGAAGGCGTTTTCCGCTATGATATTTTTGCGGCGCACAAGGTTCGCCTCAATACCACGGTCTATGGCATGAAGATCGACGATCCCGCTCACCGCGAAGAGTTTATCAGCTTTGCGCTGGATTATTCCGAGCTGGAAACGGGCATCGAACCCACGGTCTACGACAGCCTGCTTACGCTCTCTACCTGCTCGGGCGGCTCCAAAAACCGCTGGGTCGTGCAGGCGGTCAAGAGCCCGACCGAATGCTTCAAAAGAGAAAATTAACGATATAAACGAATAAGAAAAAGACCGTTCGATAAAGAATATTGTCGGACGGTCTTTTTGATTTTGAGGGAGAAAGAGAGGAATTTTTCGCGTTTCGACTTCTCAACGAACTGATGGTGGGATACTCTGCGCCGCTCGATTTTTCGACCGCTCTGCTTCGCATTTTGGCGGAGAAGGTGGGATTCGCTCCGCGCGCAGCACGACTGTGCGAATCCTTTGATCATACGGCAAAAACAAAAAAACCATGCGGTGCATGGGCTTTTTCTATTGGCGGAGAAGGTGGGATTCGCTCTGCGGGCAATGCCCGCTATCACGCCTAGTCGGTCTGCTTCATCGCTCCGCGCGCAGCCCGACTGTTCGAATCCTTTGATCAAACGGCCAAAACAAAAAACCCACGCGATGCATGGGCTTTTTCTTTTGGCGGAGAAGGTGGGATTCGAACCCACGGTACCTTGCGGTATCACTGGTTTTCAAGACCAGCTCCTTAAACCACTCGGACACCTCTCCTCATATTTTAGCAAAAATATTATATCAATCCGTTTCTGTTCTGTCAAATGAAATCCCTGACGGGAAATAAGAAAGAAAACCCCGGTCAGCCGACTGAGGTTTTTTGCAGGTTATTTTATTCTTTCGAGCAGTTCTTTGGCAAAATCCTTTGCGTGAAGCGCCTTTTCTTCGTCCATAAACTGCGTATCGTATCCGAGATGACGCTCGCTGAGCATGCCGAGATAACTTAGCTGCGAATGCTTGCAGTAGCGGCGGATCCCCTCTTCCCAGAGGTCCGCACCTTTCTCGGGGCGGTAGCCGCAGGTCGTGATGAGGGCGAGGGATCTGCCTGCCCAGAGCGACGGACCTTTGATGTCTCCGTAATATTTATTGAGTCCGTAAACAAGGCGGTCCAGCGCGGCTTTCATGGGCGGCGTGCAGTACCACGAATAGATGGGCGAAGCGAGGATGATGAGATCGCTCGCGAGGATGCTTTCTGCGATCGCCTGCATATCGTCCTGCTGAACGCATGCGAAAGCGGTATGATCCTGCTGACAGCCGCGGCAGCCAAGGCAGGGGAGTATGTTTTTATCGTAAAGAGAAATGACCTCGCCTATTAAGCCTGCGGCATCGAGTGCTTCGGAGAAAGGCTTGATCAGTGCAGCGGTGTTTCCGTCTGCATGCGGACTTGCGAAAAGGATGCAGTATTTCATATTTTTGCTCCTATCCTTGATAATAAGCTAATTATACCATAACGGAAAAGAAAAAGCACCATGCGTTCGCATGGTGCTTTTTCTTTGGCGGAGAGAGAGGGATTCGAACCCTGGAGGCGCATCCACGCCTACACGATTTCCAGTCCTACAATTTGGCTTTATAAAGGGATTTTTTTCTTATAAGACTTTATTTTTTCTAACAAAAAAATCGATCAAATTAGGTTTTTTATAAAAATGCCTTTATTATGTTTTATTGTGTTTTACTATTCTTTATGGGAGAATTTTCAAACACGTTTTCTAACATTTTTTTGAGCGTGTCTACTTGATTATAGGTTGTATGAAGAGTAGGTAGAAGTGTTTTTTGTTAATCTGCATCATAAGTCCAAAGTATATAATCCAAATAGCAAGAACGACGGTGATCTCGGGATCATCGCTATTCTATTATTCCGATATGTTGATTGCTGATTGATAATATTCCGATAATATAGTATACTGAATTTATTAATCTACTTTATAATTTCTCGGAATGCTCATAAATTGCACGAAAGCGAGTGATTGATTTGCAGAAAGCCATTACAATCAATTCCAAAAACATATCATTAATGAAGCCGGTCACTTCTGCTGATTATCAAGGGAAAACCGTACTAACCAATTCCGCTTGGGAATATGTGGAGTTATGGTTAAAACGACAATCAAGTAAGGAAGCGAGGGAAGCTCTTTTTTATTGGCAACAGGCAAAACACTTTTTTACTGCTTCTGAATGTCTGCCGCAAAATTCAAAGCCGTTGACAGCCTATTATTGCTGTCTTAATGCAACAAAAGCTTTACTGTGTATCAACGGGATAGACGTTCATGCCATTTCTCACGGAATAACACAGAGTAGACATTCTAACGATCGCAGTAACTCGTTGGATAAAGCCGAAGTTATTTTTTTAGGTAGTGGTGTACTCACTGAGCTATCTCGCTATTTAGGCGAAGATGTTTCAAAACAAACATACGTTATAAAAGATCTGTTGTATAATATTCCTTGTGTTCATCGCACCTTCTCTATTACATATACCGGTTCCCCTGAATTGTTCATTCCAATACACAACATAAGTTTTATGAGGGAAGATTCTACTTCAAAAGCATGGATACAATTTGCTGTCGATAAAAGATACGCCAATGCTCCTGCACTGCGGTATTTACCTTCTGGATACAAACAAACTTCTGTGGAAGGATCAGATGAGTACTTTATTCGAAAGGAAAACAATCGTTTTAAATGGGATATCCATACGACGCTCGACGACCGACTTGCAAAAATTTCAGCATATCATAAAAAAGTGAGAAAGGATTTGCACTATATACGAGGCGATTCTAGATTATGGTATATCAAAAAAGACATCCCCACAAATACACATATAGTTAAAAGAAATTCTCTTACACTCATTTTTGCAGTACTGCATTGGATGAGCGAACTTGTCAGATACAATCCTGAAAAGTTTGAAAAATATATGCGTTCTAAGCAGAACTGGCTGTTACATGAGTTTATCGAAACTGCACTCTACCAATTCGTAGATGAAATCAGTTGTGAGATAACTCATCAAGATATCATGTCTTCTGGCTATAGGAAATAGAATAATCATTGCGCGCGTTAATAAACAAAAGGTTTGCCCGGAAGGATTTACAGGTCATCCGGGACAATTTTTACACACTTCTATTATTCCGAAAAATCGAACGTCTAGTTGCTATTGTTCCGATAATAGGATATACTATAAATCAAGAAACGAAAAGGTGGTGACTTTCCATGGAATATAGACCCGTCGCACAAATGGCGGAACGATGGGGTATTTCCGACCGCAGGGTGCGAATTCTATGCCAGCAAGGTAAGGTTGATGGTGTCGTTCGTAAGGGTCGTGCCTGGTTTATTCCTGCGGATGCCAAGAAACCGATTGACGGTCGAACGACACGCTATCAGCGGAACGATAGTCCTTATGCGGAACTCTTCGTTGAAGTGGATGCGTTAAAAGCAGAACTGGATAAACGTCGCCCTCTCACGCAAGGGGAATTACAGCGGCTTCGTGAAGAATTCCTAATTGAATATACCTATAATTCCAACGCAATCGAAGGTAACACGCTAACCCTTCAAGAAACAGCCTTGGTTCTAGAAGGTGTTACTATTGACAAGAAGCCTTTGAAAGACCATCTGGAGGCAGTTGGTCATAGAGATGCTTTTCTCTATGTACAGGATCTGGTAAAAAATAATGTTCCGTTTTCTGAAAGCATTATCAAGCAGATCCATACCCTGGTACTCATGGATAGACCAGATGATCGTGGTGTATATCGCCGTATTCCGGTTAGAATCATGGGGGCCTATCATGTGCCACCCGATCCAATCCTCGTTCCTGGGCAGATGGAGAAACTTGTTGCTGAATTCACAGGCGACAAAAAACTGCACCCTCTTAAGCGTGCAGCACTTTTTCATCTGAAGTTTGAGGGTATTCATCCTTTTGTGGACGGTAATGGCCGAACCGGACGTTTGATTATGAACCTTATGTTGATGCAGGCCGGTTACCCGCCAATCAATGTAAAGTATTCAGACAGGAAGCGTTATTATGAGGCATTTGACGCATATTATCGTGATCAACAAGAAAGTTCTATGATCGATATACTCTCAGAGCTAACCATTGAATGCTTAAAAAGATATATGTTCTAGGTAAGCTCTATTTGGCAACCTCCAAAATATTATGCATAAGGGTGGTGAAGAATGATGTCTACGCATCAAGCATCAGAGCAAATGATAGGATATCTGTATCAGGTTCGATATGCTCTTTCACTATTGTTAAATAACGACAACGAAAACCATCAAATTAGCATAGAACGATTTGATGATGTGGCATTCAGTCAAGATGATACGCCAAAACAAATGATTCAGTTAAAGCATCATGTTAGACAGCACGGAAATCTGAGTGATGCAAGTACAGATATGTGGCGTACTTTAAAGGTATGGATAGATGCAATTTCTGTAGATGAAAGTTTATTAATAGATACCGATTTCCTAATTATTACAACATCCAAAGCCCCTGAAGATTCCGCGGCATCATTACTGAAATCTAACGATAGAAACGTAGATTTGGCTTATCTAAAACTAAAACAAGTTGCTAATACATCTGATAATAAGGAGCACAAAACTTATTACAAGGCTTTTTCCAATCTTGATGAAATGATTATGAAAAAGCTTTTGGGTAAAGTATATGTTGTAGATGGCGCTAGCAATATCCTTGGTGTTTCTCGTGATTTGCACAGATTGATCCGCTATAGCTGCATGCCAAAATATGAGGATCAAATTTGTGAACATATCGAAGGTTGGTGGTACCAACGAGCAATAGAAGCACTGTGCTCTGATACGCCCATCTTCTATACCCAGCAGCAAGTTCGTTCTCTAATCGTGTCTGTAAGTCAGCAATATGCAGAGGATAATTTACCAATTGATGTATGGGACTATAGTACCATAACCAAGGATAATCTTAGTTCAAATGAAAAAATCTTTTATGAACAGCTAAAACTCATATGTTTAGGTAATCATCGTTTGAATATAGCAATCAGAGATTACTATCGGGCGTTTAGGCAACGAGCCAACTGGATCAGAAACGATTTACTTTATGTGAATGAACTTGAAAAGTATGAACAGCGTCTAATTGATGAATGGGAACATCATTTTGCTTCCATGGAAGATGAATTATCTATGCTCGGCTCACATGCGACAGAAAACGATAAAGTTAGATATGGGCAAGCATTATTTAAAAAAATTGAAACGGGAGATATTCGAATTCGTCCCAAAGTGCAAGATGCTTTTGTAATGCGAGGTAGTTATCATATTTTAGCAAATCAGCTAAAAATCGGTTGGCATATTGATTTTCAAGAAAGACTAAAACAGATTTTATCAATACCGGAAGGAGGCATGGCACATGAAAAGTTGGAGTGAAAGAACACGTGAAGTTGCGCACCTCTTAAACCCTGCTTTTTGTGGTAGATTGCTTTACGCAACAATTAAAGAATACGAACGTAAAACGCAACATGCACTTCCTTTTCCGCTTGTGTACTTAGTTCTTCCTCTAGTATTACACAAACAGACACGAATTCGAATCAGCAGTCGCACTCAACTTCTACAGTGGATACAGGCTAATCAGTATTTATTAATTGGTTTTGCAAGAAGAACCAAAGAATTGGTTGTAATTACAAACGAAGCTCTTGAGTTGCTTTTTCAATCAGGAATAATTCAAATTACAAAAAGTGGGGAACTTGGCATTACAAAAACTCAAAGATCTCTTAGCAAAACACGCTTTGTAGATTCTGAAATAAGTGAATGCATCGCCAAAAGTGAGCATGTTGCACGTTGGTTCGCCAACACTGGAAAAATTGAGACCGTCTATATAGGTTTGGGGGTACGGCCATGATGCAGATACGAGAATTAGTTTTATACGGATACAACGGGAAGGTGCGTCGTCTACCTTTTTTGATTGGTGCTGTTAATATTATTCCTGGACGTTCGAAATCTGGAAAATCTGCTGTGGGTGATATTATCGACTATTGCCTTGGTGGTAATTCGTGCAACATTGCAGATGGCGTAGTACGTGAAAATGTTGCGTGGTATGGGCTACTCCTGCAATTCCCTAATGATCGTGTTTTTGTGGCTCGCAAGAATCCTGATCCAGGCCAACAGACAACAAGTTTCTGTTACATAGAAGTTGGTGCGGAATTAGAAGTTCCGCAAACATGCAACTTTACATCTAATACTAACGTTGATGGCATTGAAGAAGCTTTGTCAAACAGACTTGGCATAGCGGAAAATCTGCACAAACCGCCAGAAGGACAAAGCCGTGCTGCTTTATCTGCGAATATTCGTCATGCTCTTTTCTATTGTTTTCAAGGTCAAGATGAGATTGCCGCAAAAAACTATCTCTTCCATCATCAATCAGAGGACTTCATCACACAAGCAATAAGAGATACTTTGCCTTACTTTCTTGGTGCCATCGATGATAAATCCCTTTCTCTTGAAAATGAGCGAAGCATACTAAAGCGTAAATTCGTTTTAGAAAAACGTAAGCTTGAAGAAAACAGATCCTTGATGGGAGGAGGAACTGACCGTGCTATAAAACTGATTGGTGAAGCACGCCAAGTTGGACTTATCGGAGATGCTGAATCTGTTGATTATTCGGATTACAAGGCAATTTACGCTCTTTTGAATAATACGGTTAATTGGACTCCGATAGATGTGAAACCTACAGGAATGGATCGTCTAAGCTTTCTACAAGCACAGTTAACTCAGACAAATGATGAGTTGGATGACATCGAGTTCAATCTTTCTGAAGCTAAACTTTATTGTGGCGAAACCAATGGGTTTACCGATGAAGCACAACATCAAAAAACACGTCTTGAGTCTATTGGCTTATTTGAAACGCTCGATTTTACCCCGGGAAACTGTCCATTATGTTCTGGAAAACTGGAGCACCCCCTGCCCGCTATTGATGCCATGAAAAAATCTATTGCGGATTTGGATCTGGCAATCTCCAATGTCACTAAAGAACAGCCAAAGCTTCGTTCTTACATTGATTCTCTTGAACAAGAACGTCAAAAGAAGCGAGAGTTAATTAGAAGCTTGGAGTCTGAAATAGACGGATTGTATGAACAGCAAGATAGCTCTCAAAAAATACGAGACTTAAACGCACGTCGAGCAAAGGTTGCTGGGCGCATCAGCCTATGGATTGAGAGCGTAGAAAACGATTTTGGTTCTGAGCGACAATTACAATCAATAAAGCAACTGGAAACTAGAATACAAGAAATCGATGAGCAACTCAGTTCCGAAACATTTGAAGAGCGCAAGCAATCCGCCCTTTCTCGTATCCAGGTTGATATGACTACATGGGCAAAAACTTTAGAACTTGAACACTGCAATAGTCCATATCGCCTTGATTTGAACAAAGTCACCGTTGTTGTGGACAAACCCGAACGACCTGTTCCCCTTAAGCAGCTGGGCAGTGGTTCCAACTGGGTTGGTGTTCATCTTATCACATATTTTGCTCTTCATAAATACTTTATTGAAGGGAACCATCCTGTACCTAGTTTTCTATTCATAGATCAGCCTTCACAGGTTTACTTCCCGTCTGAAACAGACGAACAGCGAACTGATTGGGATGAAGTAAACAAAATGTATCGGTTCATCTATGAACGAGTACATGAGTTGAATGGCGGTCTTCAAGTTATTATCGTTGATCATGCCGATCTTAATAATGATGCTTTTCGCAAAAATACTATTGAGTCTTGGCTGTCTAAAGATAATAGCCTTGTCCCAAATGATTGGCTTATTGAAAAATAAAACACAGTAATTTGCGATGAGTAGCCGCTAAACTTAATAATCAAATACTGATGCCCGGGAGCCTTTTGGTTCTCTGGGTATCGTTTTAGTGGCGATGCAATACACGTTACAAAACTATGGTATTGTTCAATCCAAAGATAGTGATTGAAAATGCACATGAGCATATAAGCGAATAAATGATGTAAATAACCTTAATGTTTGGTGATTATCTTTCATGCGAGCATTTGATTACAGCTTTATGGTATGTATTTAAAACTTCAGCTTTTCGGCTATTCCGCACATCAACATAATGGCGAGTTGTAATGTCTAAATTACCCGTTACACCGAGGGAGATCCCCATGTTTTTTAAGGAATGTCCGAGAATTGTTGCAACGGTGAGAAAATCTCCTGTGAGCTCGTGCATATTGGTGGCTGCAGAATGACGAAGATCATGGAAACGAATATGAGGCATTTTTAATTGCTTCAGCAAATGACCGAAACTGGCAGAAACACGGTCGGGGACAAGGGGTCTGCCATCATCAGCGCAGATGATCAGGTTGTTTTCATAATAGGGGAGACCCAAAGATAACCGGAGGGCTTTGTTTTCCTCGTTCTTAACGCGCTGACGCTCGAAGAACGTCTTTGTATCTGCGGTAATGGGTAAACACCTTATTGAGTTATCTTTGACGCCAACGAGGCTCTCAAAGCGTTCTGCGTTGCGCGGAAGATCAAAGGGGAGCTGCTCGTCTACGATGAACATATCATCGTGAATCTTATCCCATGTGAGCCCCAAGCATTCGTTGCGGCGCATCCCATATAGCCCGCCCAGGATCATCATCATCTCCCATTTTGTCCCAACAACTTTACCGAGCAACATTCTCATCTGATCTATGGTATAAGGATCCGGCGTTTTGTTGGCAGGGCCAATTCTTGTGAGAAGAGTGCGAGCTGGGTTATGATCGATGTAATGATGATAAATCATTGCATATTCCAATGCGACACTTAAAATACGCTGGGCATATCGAGCGGTGCTGTTGGACCATTTTTCGATTACCGTTTTTAACATATTATCAATCATTTCCGAAGTAAGCTGCTTAAGCTTAACTTGTCCAATAAAAGGGAGTATTTGATTTTGAATGGTTGTTTTATATCCTGCATAAGTACTTATTTTGATATGGTTTCCTTCGTAGTGTTTATCTAACCATGAGAGCAGGTATTCTTCAACGGTAATGTTTTTATCAGTCTGCATCGATTTGCGAAAGTAAACATTGTTTTCCAGCTTTACTTTCATTTCATTTTCGTGCTTCTGAGCTTCGCTTTTTGTTAAGAAACCCCTTTTCGCATAAGGCTTAAATGTGCCGTCTTCTCCCTTATATTTGAAACTGACATCATATACTGTTCCCGGGCGTCCGGTCTTGTTTCCATCTTTATCCCGTTTGTTTTTTACTTCTCTTGGGGTGATCGACATAGCTTAATCCTTTCCGGCGGATACAACCACCTTATTTCTTTCATACCAATCCCAGATAGCGGAATCAGCGAGAAGCCTTTTATTTCCGTTACGCACATATTCAATTTCCCCATTATCCATCAAAGATCTAAGTTTGTTTTCACCGATTCCGCTAACTTTGCTCATCATTTCAACCGGCTTTAACATAGGCATGAAGGGGGAGGGTGGGGGACTTGTTTTTTTATTCATTGACATGACATATATCCTTTCTGAAAAAATAGGAAACGGCGTTTGTTGAGTTGCTGTAAGCAAAGATGCGCCGTTTCCTTTCGTTTTTCTTGTTTTATTCATGTATCTATTTGACACTACTTCCCGATACACAGGGCGACTGCATTGACTGACCATGGCTATGGGTCACATTGGAATCTCACCACTCCCTCAGCGAGCGAGCTGCACTCTGGAACTTAATCTCGACTGTGCAGAAGTATCTTTAATGTCTGTATGAGTCATCGCATTCACATGAGCCCATGTGATCTGCAGCAATAGTTATCGCTCTGGCTTTTATCCGTCGTGGCGTCTTGCTGCATTGCTCTTCATACAGAGAACGTATCAATGCTGTCGGATGTTCAGTTTTCAATGTTCAATTTCGGGCAAAAAAACTCCCTTCATATACAGTGACATTTTTGGGGCAAAAACGAGGGTATGTAATTAAAAAATTTCTAAAAATTTTTTAATTTTTTTGTTGGCTGCCTCTATTGATTCTTTTATGCTCTTTGGATCGACCTTTTCTATGCGAGCTATTTCTGCGTAGCTAAGATTCAGATCATAAAAAGCAATAAACCTGCGATACTGCTTCTTAGTAAGCTTTCTTATAGCAGCCCATAACTCTCGTTTTTTCAGCTGCTCAAAAAATACATCTTCAGCGGATGGTGCATATACGAGAATTGCGTTTTCAATTCCGTTATCGCAATTAAGTGAGTATTGTGCCTTATAGCGATACTCTTTTCTTTGGGTGGCTCTTTCTGTTTTATTGCAAATTACAAATACATCATTCACGTCGTCTGTAACAATGCAATATTCCTGCTGATCTATTGTGTCGGGGTAGATTTCTTTAATTTTAATGACTTTCATGGTAACCTCCGTTTTTCTGAATTTGATATAAAACAAGAAAAACGAAGGAGGGGCTCTGCTCCAAACTATATTTTGAAAGCATATAAAAACGCCCGACCGTATCAAACGAGCAGACGTAAATTTCCGAAAAAAACTGTATTTTAATGTTGTCAGAAGGGTATAGCTAATCTCATATACGCATCGAAATACAGATAGCTGATATTTTTAATCTTTCGCTGCATACAAAAAACTCCTTTGATGAAAGTGAAACAAATTACAGATGAAAAATGTATTGTGATGAATTATATCGAAACAAAGTGTATTGTAGAATATATTTGAGGTGAATTGCAATGTCTGAATATTCTCAAGCATTAGGTGAAGCTGTAAGAAAAGCTCGCCGTAAAGCCGGGCTTACACAAAATTATGTGGCTGGACTAATGGATGTTGATGTCCGTACAATCATAGGTATTGAGAGTGGGAATGGGAATCCTCAGTTGAAGATTCTTTATCCTTTGATTCGTGAATTAAACATAGATGCGCAAGACATTTTTTACCCTGAAAGGCAAGTACAGTCATCCTCAATAAACCAACTCCGTCTTATGATTGAGAAGTGCACTGAGGAAGATGCAGAAGCACTAATTCCTGTTATTAATGCAGTTTTATCAGCGCTTCATCACCCCAATGCAAGATCTGTTGAATAAAAAAGAGCCTGTTTCTCCATATTGAAATGGAGGACAGGCTCTGTGCTTTTAAGCATCTGGCTCTTTGCTAAAAACCATTCTTAGTTTTACAATATCTACTTTTACTTCTTTTTTACACTTTGGACAAAACAACGGAAAATTTACTAGTACGGTATTCTCATATACCTTGATGCGTGTTTTGCCGTTACAGATGGGGCAGCGCACCCAAAGAGAATCGTTTCGATTATAATTCATTGATTACACCTCTTTCATGGTGGTTGCTCTGCGTTCAACGTCTGGCTATTTTATATTATGTTACTGTTTGACTACATTGCCATTTTCAAATTTATATACTTCGTCACATAGTTCATCGATATCTTCGCGTATATGACTAGCGATTATGATTATTCTATTATCATTTTTCAGAGATTTAATTAATTCTCGAGTTTCTTTCATGCCTTTTTCATCCATGCTGTTCATTGGTTCATCGAGAATAATTATCGAGGGATCATCCATAATAGCTTGTGCAATTCCCAAACGTTGCTTCATACCCAAGGAATACTTTCGAATAGTTTTTTTATTATAGGGATCAAGCCCTACTTGCCGCATCGCTTTGCAAATTGTTTCACGGTCTGCTTTTTTATTTAAATCAGCTAAGTATTTAAGATTATCAAAACCGGAATAATTTGGTAAAAAACCGGGAGTTTCAATGATTACGCCGACGTTTTCAATTAAACTAAGATCCTTACCAAGAACTTTATTATCAATTTCAACAGTTCCTTCATCGGGAGACAAAAAACCACAGATTATTTTTATTAATACTGTTTTTCCCGATCCATTTCTTCCGACAAATCCATAAATGTTCCCTTCAATAAACTTTAAATTAACATTATGTAATACGGTTTCATTTCGGAATCTCTTACAGACATTGTTAACTATAATCATAAAAATCTCCTTATGGAATATTGTTTATTTTACAAACAATTCATATGAACTGCGTCGAATTATTTTTAATGTTATTAAATAGAGTAATAGTATTAGGCATAGAAATAAGCCACCTGATTTTAGCAATGTAATTGTCTGTCCATTATGAAAAATTGGAATGCAATACGAAATTAACGAATACTTAATATCAATGTACCCAGCATCAAGAATTATTACATAACTAATTGCATGAAAAATAATCCCTATTATTGAACCTATATGATATTTGAATTGGAAATTAAAAAGAAATATTAACAATGCAAAGAAAAAATAATATCCAAGCTGTAAAAACATAGTTGAAAAATAAGCAGTTATCGGAGTATAAGCTTGCAGAAAACCTATGTAAGGAAAAGCTATCTCATATTCAATATGTGCATTTCTTGGAGAATATACAGCCAATGTATAAATTGGATCGCTCCACGCATTTACAACATAGGCATGAAATATTCCAAATAATATTGTAACGATTGTTAATACAAATAAATAGAGTAGTGCTGAACCTAATAAATAAAGGATTATCCCAGTCGACCATTTTTCTTTTTTGCTTCGCAACAAAATATATACGCTATTATTATCGATAAATGGCGCATCTGAAATAAGCAAAATAAAACTGGCAAATACGATTACCTGACATTCCAACGTGTTCATAGCATATATAAATGGTTCTAAAAAATTAATTGGCTCATTTATACTGCGAGCATATAAAATATAATTAGAAGCATGATTTATAATAAATAAACTTCCAAGAAAAAACGCTATGTAGATCCTAGGATCAGTAAACCATTTTCGATAATAATATAAAGCTACTCTCATAAATAATTCCTTAAATATAACCTTTTCGCATCTTTATTATTTCCTTTGAGAGAATAAAAATAATTATCCAAAGAAGTAATTGTCCTATAAAAATCAGTAATAAATTAGCATCTACATTTCCAGATAATAAATATACTGGATTATAGGGAGAAGATTTCATAAATCTCCAAAGAGTTTGGTATATTATAAAAGGGCAGAAGACTGCAACATATTTATTAGGTACTATTACGGCTACCATGTAGGCAATTAAGGCCCAAGAACAACCGAAAAAGAAAGACAATAATAACTTTAAGATAATAACGAATATTCCAGAAAATACAAACAAATGATTATACCACATTGTATTTAGATAATAATCAGCACTTATTGAGTTTATTGGAGTTGTCGGCGTTCCTAAAATAACAACTAGTATTGCTGCAATGAGATTCGGTATAAGGATAATCAATCCGCCTGATAAGCCAACAGATACAACTTTATTAACCGAATACATGTAAGGAGTTTTTCTAACCATTATTAGTCTTAAATATCCGGAATTATACTCATCAATAAAACTAGTTACATATGCTAATGCTGGGAAAAAGGCAGCATATGGCGCAAAACCGCTTGTCGATTCCGGGAAAGTCATCCAGTACAAATAATCAGGAGAATTTCCATAATTGTGCATTGCAAATAGCCCATAATTAACAAGAGGTCTAATGAGCACAAAAGATAAAAATAATACAAGTAGTAACATTTTGGCATTAAACACAGCCCTTTTTATCTCATTTAACATATCTACACCTACCTGTTATTTAATATGATAAATACTCACCAGTAACTGCATCGACATAAATGCTTTTCCCATCTTTGGAGCTTAAATGCCAAATAGGAGAAAACATACATTTACCCTCTTCCAAAACTGCATTGTATTCTAAAGTGAGACTATCGTATAATGTATCTTCTTCTAAAAATAATCTTTTATCGAATACACTTTGAACCGTAGATACTACAGTTTGGGGTAATATAATATTCTCAATGGTAACTGTATTATTTTTTTCATAATTAAACAGTCCCTGGATGTATAACAAACCTTTATCACAAATGCGTATGGTTCCGTATAATGGCAATTCATTTTGCAAAGATTGGGGATTGTTGGTGGCTGGGATCCCATCTATAACAGGAATCCATACAAATTCATAAAATGACTTGTTTTTTTTATAATCAACATATGTATTCATATATTCAACTTTACCCGGGGAGCTGCCAAGACTATTAATTACTTTTTCTATTTGCTCTTGTGCATCGTTTTTAGTAAATCCATCAATCTCTGAAATATCATTTGTAATTTCAGCGTCAATATAGTCGTAAAACAACTTTACATTCATATATTCTATTCCGAAATTTAACCCCAAATATGCATCCATATAATACTCTGGAGTTTCGATATCTGTTTCTAAATAGAAATATCCTTTTGTTGGATCATATATAGCTTCTTTTGCGCGTTCTCCAAAAAACAGTTTTTTTGTTTGTTTTTCGTCAGGAATTCTAAATCGTAATTCACCGTGATAAACATTTTCAATGTCCATTTTTGTTGGAACATTAATAACAACTTTTGCATGATCCCCATGAATTTCTTGAGTAATATGTGAGGGATTATTTGGATTTGGTGACGAGGATGGATTAATCGCATAACTGCTTTCTGCTTTTATTATTCCGTTTGCTTCAATAATAGTAGGATTTTTCTGACAACCTGATAACAAGAGCGTAAATACAATTAACAATAGTATATTTTTTTTCATGGGTCCCCTCAGATTTAATATAAACCGCCGTCAATCGCATTGATGATCAGCATCGTATCACTGCACGCCGCAATATTCATATTATGGCGGATATCGGGCTGCCCATCGTCGCTCCCGCAGACAAGCCACACGGGAATATACAGCCCTGCTCCTGTATTCTGTTCATCCACCCGCATATAACATAACTGGATGTTTTTGACGTTATAGTTGATATCTTTCGGTTCCCCGCCTTTGTCTCCAAAAATAGTCGTTTCCGTATAATACTGAAAAAATGTTTCTTCGATACGTTCTTTGATTTCGGGAAATGACAGCAGCTGCGCATCGTCAGTTACTTTTTCCGTGATTCCCGTCGGTGAGGTCCATGTAAACCGTGTAACGCCCTCTGCGCCAATATGGATCATTATACTTTCGTTATCCCAGGGGATCCCATATTCGTTTCTCATGGATTTTCCCTCTATGTTATATATCAGACTGCCATCTATCATCCGCGAATAACGATAGACATATTCCTGTGAATCATTATCAAAACGCTCTTTTATGATGACCATGTCTTCGATACCCAGGTCTGAAAGGAGTTTGTCGGCAATGCTTTTTGCATCTTCTTTTGTGTAAGGATTTTCCTTATCACTTTCAGTTCTTCGGCTAAACTCGCAGGTAACCGTCTTTTCAGAAATATCATTGCATACGGAGAGCTCTGCAAAATAAATGTCTCCTATATCTGAAAAAACACGCAGAGTCTGTTTGTCTCCATTTGTAATCAATTGTCCATCACTTGGTTTTGTATTCTTTGCTGCGAGATTGACAGGAGCATCCGCCATCCACCCCCGCATTTCGGCGATTTGCTTCTCATAGCTTTCTTTTGTTGAGCCGTATACTTCCCATCTTTCCTCTGCGATGATCTTTTGGTAGCGTAAGATCAGCGCGCTGATCTGCTCTTGCGTGATCACCCCGTGTTCCTTCTCATCCATCGTGACGATTGGCTGGCCCTGCATAAAAACTTCAACCATTCTGTCGACCTGTTCCTGTGAAAACGGCTTAATGTTCATACGGTAGATTGGCATTTTTTCTACATCGGGATAATATGTCTTAGCATCAACATTAAGATGCAAATACCCTTTTGCACTTTCTGACGCAAAGCTCACTTTATCGGGGATCTGCAGCTTATCCACGAGCATCACCTGATGAACGGGCTCGTTCCGATCGGATGTATCTTCTGCTTTAGTTGCCTGTTCGATCATTTTATTGGTATCTTTTTGAACAACAATCGGCTTTTCAGGCGTCGGCTGACAGGCCGATAATAAAAGCATACAGCTAAGCAAAAGTATTATTAATGATTGTTTCATTTTTAAAAATCTCCTTTAGGGTGAATACCATAGTAGAAATAACAAGCAATTATTGTTATAATAAAACTCAAGAAAATCAGGTTAGGAGCCTAATATTTATCTAATCAATTTTCTTTCTAAGACAGGCATCAATATTAAGCAGATGCATCAGAATTATAGTATCCGGAAATATAGTTCACATGAGTACCGTTTCTATCATCCTGACGTGCAATAACTCTCATATAGCCAGTATGACCGTTCTGTTTAAAAGTGCCTGTCTTTTTTCCTTCGTCTCTAAACCAAAGCTGATTTGTAAGAGTATGTTCTGCAGGGCTCAAATCTCTGGAACCCAGGATTGTGCTTCTTAATCTCAAACCCATACATACGCCGGAATTCAGATAAGATCCTTCAAAATTGTCAATCTTGTTAACCCAACCACGATTCGGATATACTTTATCGCAATAATAGGGAGACTGATCCAAATCCAGAATTACAAACTGGCCATTAGTATAAACCTTTACCTGTTCAGCGGTATAGGGCATGTTTGCCGCAGAAGCGGTAGAAATACCCAATGTTAAAATCATTACCGCAAGCAACATAATACTTACAATACGCATGCTTTTTCTCATCTTATTACCTCCTTTTGTTTAGCGGCTCCTAACCCTTTAAATTTATCTTAATTTTATTAAATGGATAAACAACCATAAAAACTTTCCCTACTATATTTTCTGTTGAAATAGTTCCGACATTAGGATCTCGACTATCATACGAGTTGTTTCTGTTATCACCCATAACAAATATTGTATTTTCTGCTACATTTACAGGTGCCATATCCTGATCCATTATTTCATTAATATATGGTTCCTGAAACTCCTCATTATTGAGGAAAAGAATGCTATCTTTAATTTCAACCATATCTCCTGCAGTTGCAATTACGCGCTTTACACAAGGCTTGCCATTGGGATATTCAACTATAATAAGATCTCCGCGAGAAATGTCTTTTGTATAAACGGAAATCTTTTCAGCAAATACATAGTCTCCGTCTTCAAAAGTCGGGATCATAGAGCTACCGTCTATATGAAAAAGCTCAAATACGAATAACCGCAGCAAAATACAAACAATTGCGAAGATCCCAAGAAAAATCCAAAACTTCTTATCTTCTTTTTTTGTTTCTTCTTTA
>JAZRGP010000087.1:0-5107 GCA_045644225.1 Christensenellaceae bacterium
CAGAGTATCCATGACGGCAGAACCCGCAGAAACTCCGAGGAGACGCTCTGCTCCTGCTGAGCCGAGGCGACCGATCGCTGCAGCAGAACCTGCAGAGAGACCTGCCCGCAGGCAGATCGTGGTTCCTGCGCTGGATACGGAGAAGGTGCTGACGGATAAGACCGGCGGAGATCCGCGGACATTCGAAAAGCCGCATCAGATCACAAAACCCGCAGGCGAGCGTAAAGCGCTGACATACCGCCACGAGAAGAAATATTACATCAGCTACGGTGACTATCTGATCCTGAGACAGCAGCTCAAGGCGCTGATGCGCGTGGATGAGCATGCGGATAAGAACGGTCAGTATTATATCCGCAGCCTGTATCTCGACGATATCTACAATACCGCCGTTGCGGAGAAGATGTCGGGCGTTCAGTTCCGTCATAAATACCGCATCCGCATCTATGACTTCAAGAAGACCTTCATCCGCTTCGAGAAGAAGATCAAGAACGGTCCCTTTATCGCGAAGGACAGCTTCCCGATGACTTATGATGAGTATCTCGCATTTGTGCGCGGGGATATCGAGTTCCTGCTGCATAAGCCCGAGCCGCTCGCGAAGGAAGTCTATCTCGCAGTCCGCCAGAACGGTCTCAAGCCCGTTGTCGTCGTGGATTACGAGCGTGAGCCCTTCGTCATGAACTATGAGACCATCCGCATCACATTCGATAAGAACCTCCGCTCGGGCGATCCGACGTGGGATATTTTCGATAAGAGCCTGCCGCGTACGTCCATGTATGATAAGGGCATCGTGGTAATGGAGGTCAAGTATAATAAGGCGCTGCCGGATTATATCGCGAATCTCATCAACGGCATCTCGGGAATGCAGGGCTCTGCGATCTCGAAATACATCATTTGCAGACAATATGACTGAATATAAAGGAGAATAAAAATGGAAGGTTTATTTAAAAACAGAGTACTGGAAGGTTTTCAGATGCGCGGAGACATCACATGGACAACAGTTCTGATCACTGTTGCGCTCGCATTCGTGCTTGGTCTCTTCGTATATTTCATCTATAAGCGTACGTTCGCAGGCGTGCTCTTCACAAAGAGCTTCGGTCTCTCCCTCGTGCTGCTCTCCATGGTAACGAGTGCTGTTATCATGACGATCAGCTCCGACCTCTATCTCGGTCTCGGCATGGTCGGTGCGCTCTCTATCGTCCGTTTCCGTACGGCAGTCAAGGATCCCATGGATACGATGTTCATGTTCTGGGAAATCGGCGAAGGTATCATGATCGGTGCAGGTCTGTATCTCGTTGCTGTTATCGCAGCAGTCCTGATCGGCGTTCTGATGATCGTGCTTTCTCTGTTCCACTTCAAGAAGACTAAGCCGTATGTTCTCGTTCTGCGCTTCGAAGCTTCCGCAAAGCAGGAAGTTCAGCGTCTGCTCTCCAGATTCCCCGAAGGCAAGCTCAAGTCCAAGACAGTCTCCAAGGGCGTTATCGAGCTGACCATCGAAATGAACGCAGGCAGCCAGGAAATCGGCCTTATGGAAAAATTTGTAGAGATCCCCGGTGTTTATGATGCTTCTCTCATCAGCTACTCGGGCGACGTCGTAGGATAATGCGGGTATATTATCTCGATCACAGCGGTTTTGCAGTCAGTCTGCAGGACCGCTTGTTGATATTCGATTATTTTAATTTCAAGCCCGATAACGGCGGCTTCGCGGAGGGTGTGGTCCCTGCAGGCAGGCTGAAGGAATATAAGGAAGTATATTTCTTCGCGAGCCATGCGCATGCAGACCATTTCAAGAAGGGCATTTTCTCCATGGCAGGCGAGAATGTGAAATATATCCTCTCTTCGGATATCCGCACGCCTGAGGGTCTGGAGCATGTTTCTCTCGGCAAGGGAGACAGCTATGCGGATGATTTCCTCTCCGTATACGCAGGCGGCTCCACGGATATCGGCATCAGCTTCGTTATCGAAGCGGCAGGGCAGAAGATCTTCCATGCAGGCGATCTCAACTGCTGGCACTGGACGACGGAATGGTCGGATGCCGAGGAGCAGGCAGCGCGTGACGCATATCATGCGGAGCTTGATGACCTTGCGGATCATCTGCAGAATATCGACCTCGCGTTTCTGCCCGTCGATTCCCGCATGAAGGGTGTTTATGACGAGGGTGCGCGGACATTCGCATCCCGCTTCTCTCCGAAGCGCATCATGCCCATGCACTGCTGGGGTGATTATCCCATCACGGCTCGTTTCGCTGAGGATATGGCAAAGCAGGGCATCAAAGCCTTTTCCTATACGCGAAGAGGCGAGGAATTCGAGATCCTTTAATGTAAATTTTGCGGCGATCATCAGATTGCCGCTTTTTATTGCATTTTAACGAAAAAAAGATTATATTGTTTATATACAGCAGATTTACATCGTATTCAGGAAGGAGATCTTTATGGCATATTGCGGTAATTGTGGAAATGAACTTTCGAACGGTGCAAAATTCTGTCCGCACTGCGGAACGGCATCGGATGCATACAGCGAAGCTGAAGCAGCAGAGAATCGTGAGCAGAAGATGTTCGCGGATGGAATGATCGAAGAAACCTTCGGTAAGGCGCTTGCCTCTGCGATTTGTGCGAGTTTCCCCGTTGCGTCGATCGTTGCGATTGTTCTTGGCAATAATGCACTGAAAAAATGGAAGGAAGCAACTGCGCTTTCTCAGCAATATCGCTTCAAACTGACGGGAAAAAGCATCCCGACGCGCGTTCTCGGTTTGGTCGGCAAGATCGCCGGTATTGCGATGACGGTGTTCTGGGGGGCATATCTGAGCTTCCTGCTTGCGATCATTCTGATCAGTATTTTTGCGGCTGCATGATTTTTTGATGATATGAAGGAGGTTTCTTATGGCATTTTGTAGTAATTGCGGAAAAGAACTGGAAAACGGAGCAAAATTCTGCTCTGCTTGCGGAACAGCAGCGGAATTCACTGCCGAGGCAGCTCCCGAAGAATTCGCTGCAGCGATGGGTCCCACAAAGAAAGACCTCGACGGGATCATCGATAAGTCGTTCGGCAAGGGTCTTGCGGCGACGATCTGCGCATGGTTCCCGATCGCATCCATCGTTGCGATCATTCTGGGCAGCAAGAGCATGAAGATATGGAAAGAAGCAAAGAACCTTTCGCAGCAGTATGGCGTGAAACTCAGCGGCAAGAACATCGCAGCCCGTGTTCTCGGTATGGTCGGTACGTTCGGCGGCATCGGTATGACTTGCTTCTGGCTTCTGTATATCATCATCATTGTTGCGATTTTATCGATATAAGATTTGTAATAAAAAAGGCACCCATTGGGTGCTTTTTTCTTACAGATTTTTCCTGAAAAACTCATATGCATTCCCGAACATGATCTTGTCGGCAAGTGCCTCCGAGATCCCGCGGGAGAGGAGGTATTCTTTGATCGCAAAGGCTTTGTCTGCGGTGTCGAGGCATTCGGGCAGGTCTGCGCCGTCATAGTCCGAGCCGAGTGCAAGGACGTCCTCAGCGCCGAGGTCGAGGAAGTGCGCGATATGGCGGAAGAGGTCTTCCATGCCGCAGGGAGCGCCGTCGCCGCGCAGGAATGCGACGTAGTAATTCAGCCCGATGAGACCCTTGCGGCGGATGATCGTGCGGATCTGATCGTCGGTGAGGTTTCTCGGGTGACCGCAGACCGCGCGGGCATTGGCGTGCGATGCGATAAAGGGTTTTTCCGTCAGCTCAGCAACATCCGCAAACCCCGCATCATTGAGGTGCGATACATCGATGAGGATGCCGTTCTGCTCGAGAAGGGGCAGAGCCGCCTTGCCGAAGCTTGTGAGACCGCCGCTGCCGAGATTTCCGCTGCCAAGCTCGTTTTCCCCGTTCCATGTCAGCGTGAGTGCCTTGACGCCGCGTTCTTTCAGCAGAGGGATGCGGTCGAGCTCTCCGTTCAGTACGCATCCGCCTTCTACCGTGAGGATGGCGGCATGCTTGCCTGCGGAGAATGCCTGCGTGACCTCGGAGAAGCTTCTGCAGGGAGCGATGCGGTCGGCATATCGGTCCATCTCCTGAGCGAATACCGCGCAGTAATGATCGAAGAACGCTGTCGCGGCTGCTCCGCGGTGAGTATCGGGGATAAATATCGCAAAAAACTGCGCCCATTGTGCATCTCTCGGGATGCGCGACAAGGACAGCGCAAGGTTCGGATCGTCGATGCCGTTTCCTTTTGTGAGTGTGTCGCAGTGCAGGTCGATCATTCTGTTCATGCAGATGCAGCTCCTTTTTTCTTTCCTTGTTTCATTATATCGGATCGCCGCGGAAAATACGAGCCCGTTTCCCGAATGCGGGCAAAAAACATGTGTGCGCTGAATATAATAGCACCACCAATAACTGTGAGGTGGTGCAAGATGAAAGACAGCAATACAAAAAACACGGAATTTGTCAGCAGAAGAAGAGAACCTGCGGTTTTTGCAAAGCAGACCGAGCCCGATGACCGTCCGAAAAAGATGCTGGTGAACAGTGCGGTCTGTGCGGCGCTCGCAATGGGCATCCTCTGCCTGAGCGCCGTGGATTCTGATGTCACGAACGCGATCACAAGCGGTCTCTCCAAAGCCGCATCGAGCGAGCTTGTCATGGACGAAGACCTCGGGCGCATCCAATTTGTCGATACAACTCTGCCCGTTGCCGACGGAGAGGTCGTCTCGGTATTTTCGGAGAACGGCAGAGATGTGCAGGTGAGCGGCGAACCTTCGGCTGAGGTCATGGCGGTGCTTTCGGGGACGGTTGCCGCCGCGGGAGAAGATAACGTTGTGATCCAAAACGACAACGGAACGAGGAGCATCTATTCGGGCGTTCTGCCGTCGGTCTCCGCGGGAGATCATGTGAAGGAGAATGACGTGATCGGCAAACTCGGGGAGGAGGTCCTTGCGCTGGAGACAGTCGGCGGAGCGGGCTTTGTGGATTCGCTCAGCGAAAAAGAACTGACGGAAACCATGCAGTGATGGAGCTGAAGCTGGCGGGAGGCCGCCTGCGGGTCAATATCCTGCTCTTCCCCGTATGTGTCCTGCTGGTTTTCCTCAATGGCTGGGAACGCTTTTTCTGCTTTTCGGGAAAGTCGGATCGTAGC
>JAZRGP010000088.1:0-11558 GCA_045644225.1 Christensenellaceae bacterium
ATACGCTCCTTGCGGGAGCTTCTGCATCCATTGTTCGTGCGGCAGTGCTGAATATCATGCTGCTGACCGCGCAGATCATCCTCCGCAAAGGAGACATGCTGACTGCGCTTTCCGTAGGATTCTTTATATGCGTAATGCTGAATCCGCTCTGGATGTTCGGGATCGGGTTTCAGCTTTCCTTTGGATGTGTGTTCACGTTGATCTGCATGGGAGATCGTTTCGGAGATAATAAGATCCTTTCGGCGATTTGTGCCGCGATTTGCGGGTTACTCGCAACAACGGTGATCCTGTGGAACGTGAGCAATGAATTTGCACCGCTTGCCGTTCTGTTTAACCTTGTTGCAGTTCCGCTTGCGAGTATCGTGCTGATCGTTCTGCTCATTAGCCTGATCATATTCGTGATACTTGGCAGTGCGTTTCCGCAGATCGGCATCGTCGGCAGGCTGCTGCTCGGGCTGATGGACAAGATCGCGATGCTATCCGATACGTTATCTTTGGAGATCGTTGTGAAATCCGTTCCGCCGATCGCGGTTATCTGCGTGTTTGCGGCGATATTCTTTGCATCGAAATATCTCATTGCACCGAGGATCGTGAAGATCGGCTGCACGGCGGCGATGGTCATGGTATTCGCGGCATTGCTGATGCTTCCGCAGGAGATGCCGAAACTGCGGATCGACATGCTTGCGCATGAGTATGCGGATACTGCGGTCGTGCGTGATGACAAGGGGAATTGTATATTGATCGACGCAGGGAATCCGTACGGAGGTGCGTTTCTCGCGTCATATGGCATAGAGGCGGATATGGTATTCCTGACGAGCGAAGCGCAGAGGAGCATCGCAGGAGCCGATCAGTATCCCGATGCGCGGTTTTACGAACCTGCAAACATGGAAAACGGGATGAAATTTGCCATTGGTGAAGAGATCGAATTGACCGCGATCAAAGGCAAGGATGATACGCACGTGGACTATCTCGTGAGCTGCGGCGGAGAGAATATTCTGCTTTATATGGGCAGCTCCGCAAAGGATATCCCGTATCCCGAGGCAAATGTGCTGAAATTATCCTCCGATGGGAAGAAAAACATCGCTTTTGCTGGAAACAGCGGTGCGGAGTATGTTATACTGAGAGAAGATACGGACCAGGTCGATGCGATCTCGCTGATGAAGGCGGGCGTTGTTACCGTGACCTGGGACGGAGAACTGAAGGTGGAGAGCAAATATGACGGCAGAACAATTTCTGAATCAACCGAATCTTGATGCGGCTGTATTCTTCGTTTACGGAGAAGAGCGCTATCTGATCGATTCCGTAAAGGATGCGGTCGTCCGCGGGATGGGCGTTGACATCATGAATATGGACGTGCGTGAAGAGAAGGTGACCGTAGATGAAGTCATCTCCATCACGCAGCAGATGCCGTGCTTTGCGGAACACCGTCTGCTGATCTTGAACGATCCCGACCTGCTGAAAAACGCAGATGGCGAGGCGCTTGCGGAATATCTGCCGAAGATGCCCGAGACCGCAAAGCTGATGATCCTGCTGCATTCCGCCCCCGATAAGCGCAGAGCGGTCTATAAATATCTCGCGAAGAATGCGCTTGTGATCGAGGCGGAAAAGCTGAAATCCGCGGATCTTGTCGGATGGATCGCAGCGACGGCAAAGAGGCTGGGGATACAGCTGGATGCGAAGACGTCGCAGTTTCTGACGGAGTTTTCCGGGGAAGATATGCTGACGCTGAAAGGGGAGCTCGAGAAGCTCGCAATGCTCGGCAAGCAGAAGATCTCCGCTGCGGATATCGAAGCGGTTGCCTCTGCGACACCCGATTACAGCGTATTCAAGATCCACAACTGCATGATCGAGAAAAACTATCGCGAGGCATTTGCACTGACAAAAAAGGAATTTCAGGCGCAGAAGAGCTATATTCCGCTGATCGCACTGCTCGCGAATAAGTTTAATCAGATGTACATGACGAAGAACTGTCTGCTTTCGGGGATGAGCCGTCAGCAGGCTGCAGATACCGTTGCAAAGAGCGCGAAGATCTCTCCTTTTGCGGCAAAGCACGCGGCGCAGGAATGCGAAGGCTTCACGATGGAGCAGCTGAAAGAGGCGCTGAAGACGCTGGAAGACTATGAATTTGCGCTGAAGTTCGGCGGTGCGAACGAAGGGATCGAATCGATATTGTGTAAAATATATGCGATCGCATAAAAAGAAAGCTGAGGAAAGGTCCTCAGCTTTTTTGTTGCTTAAAAGGTCAGCAGCTTCTGCGGGAAGAACTCCGCGGGGAGGGAATCCTCGCGTTCGCCAAAGCCGATCGGGGAGATCGAGCGCTGGATCATGAACTTCAGCACCTCGGAATCCACGTCGGTCGCTTTCTGCAGGATGGAGTTGACGATGCCGCCGCTGCCGGACATGATGAATTTATCCAGACCGCTGACTGTCTCCATATCGGGCGTTTCGCTCCAGACTGCCTTCAGCTTTCTGCCGTTATTCAGGAAGAAGAACTTGACGAAGCGCGCATTGGCAGTTTCGATAAAGGGGATATGCACCTTAAATACGGGGTTGTCGTCCTCATCTGTCGTAAAGACGCCTGCAGCCTTGATGAGGTATTTCTCACCGTGGGAATCCACTGTGCTTTCAAGGTATTCCCCAAATCCGACGGGGATACTGTAGGAGATATCGTGCTCTTTGATATTGAGGCGGAATACTCCGTCCCTTACGGTAAAAGCGATATCCGTAATGCCCTTGGAGTGGTTGTTCTGCATGCACTGCAGGATCAGCGGCAGGAAGAGGGTGTTTTTGGTATACATGCGGTAGTTGATGCCGTCGAGCAGATGTGCTTCCCGCGGGAGAGGCTGCTTTGAAAACGCGGGAGTTTCGATGCGCCTGATGATGCTCTGCAGGCGATCGTATTCCTCGGGGTCATCCTTGCGGACAGCTTTGGGACGGAATCCGTCTCCGAAGTATTTTGATACGATATCCGACATCAGGGATTTCGGGAATAGCTCACCGTTGCCTGCAAAGACCACGATCTGCATATTGAGATCGGGGAAGGCGAAGGCATTCTGACCGAGCATGCCGTTAAACTGATAGGAGCCGAGGCGTTTGCCCATCCAGATCTGGAAGCCGTAGCCGAAGTCGCTCATGTGCTTCGAGGAGTCGATCTGCTTTGTGGTAGCCTGACGGATATAATCCGCGGAGATCAGCTGTTCGCCGTTCCACTTGCCGCCATCCATCGTCAGCTGAACGAGCTTGGCGACGTCTTCTGCGAGGATATAAAGCCCCCAGCCGCCTTTTTCCAGTCCTGCAGGGCTCTTCTCCCATCCGAACTGACGGATGCTCATAGGCTCGAAGAGACGCTCGGAGAGGTATTCCGCAAGGGATTTTCCGCTGACGGTTTTGACGATCTCGGAGAGAACGTACGTGTTCATGCTGTTGTAATGGAATTCACTGCCTGCTTTGAAGTTTGCCTTGCTCTCTAGGCAGGATCTCAGCCACTCGGTCTCCGTAACGGAGCCTGCTTCATTCAAAGAAATTCCTGAGGACATCGTCAGCAGATGGCGGATCGTGAGCTCCTTTTTGCGGATCGCGGCGATGGAACTCATGTCATCGGGATAGATATCGAGGATGCGTGTATCGAGCGAGAGCTTGCCTTCGTCGATCAGCAGACCGATCGCAAGGGAAGTGATGCTCTTGCAGAGAGAGTGGGTGATATGCCAGATGCCGCGCTCATGCGGATAGAATGCGCATTCCGTGATGACCTTGCCGTTTCTGAGGATCATGATCTGATGCGTGCGAAGGATTTGCTGATTTTCCAGAACGTCTTCCAGAAAATCCGCGATGCGTTCGCTCTCGACTCCCTGGCTTTCGGGGATCGCGCGCGGAAAAGCCTGCTCGATGGGTGCGATGCCTGCGAACTCGGGTTTCTGCGGATAATAGGGGATGCATGCGATCTCCTTTTCGGGGTCGCGGTTTCCGAGGACACGGTATAATAAGGAAACTGCCTTTGATGTGGATTTGATCTCCATAGACGTTCTCCTTTCTCTTGTTTTTATCTCTATAATATATTTTAACTTATTTTTGATGGAAAATGTGTGAAAAAAGTATTAAAATATTAGAAAATGATATTTGGTGGAAAAGACATGCTTGAAAAATTTGTAAAAGAGATCAATAAACGCGGACTTCGCCTTGAAGGTGTAAAAGTACTGCAGAACGGAGAGTTGCTGGAAGAATACCGCTGGGTCCCCGAAGAACCACGGCTCATCCACTCCTGCAGCAAGGCATTTACGTCCATGGCGGCGGGTTTTGCGCTTTCGGAGGGTCTTTTTACATTGGAAGATAAGGTCATCGAGCTGCTGGAGCTTCCGCAGTATGAGGAAACGTGGAGCGGGCTGAAGATCGAGCATCTGCTGACGATGTCCTCGGGGCATGCGGAAGGAACGCTGCTCTTTGAGGAGCGTCCGCTGCTGACGGACTGGCTGGCGGCATTCTTTGAGAAAGCGCCCGAATATCCGCATGGAGAGCATTTTACCTACAACAACGGCTGCACATACCTCATGAGTGCGATCATACAGAAGCTGAGCGGACAGAAGCTCTCGGATTATCTCAATGAAAGGCTCTTTGCACCGATGGGATGGGAGAAACCGAATTGGGCGGAGTGTCCCATGGGAAGAACGCAGGGATTATCGGGGCTTTACCTCACGACCTCGCAGATGGCGGAGTTCGGTCAGCTGATGCTAGAAGGCGGCAGGGATATCCTGCCTGAGGGATGGATCGACGAGGCGAAGCGCAAGCACATCGATACCTTTAAGGAAGATGAAGAAGACTGGAGTATGGGATACGGATACTATCTCTGGCGCTGTCAGCACGATTGCTGGAGAGCGGACGGTATGCTGGGGCAGTTCATTATCGTGATCGAGCGGCTCGGTGCAGTGATCGCGATCAGCTCGAGAGAGCCTCGGATGCAGCCGATATTGAACCGCGTGTGGAGATGTATTTTGCCGAAGCTTGCTTAATCATTAACTGCGTAAGCAGAGATGCGATTTTGGGTGATATTTCAAGAGATAGGAGTCGGATGTGCTTTTTACGGAGAATAATAAGAGTATTAGATTCACAATAAATGGTTATGAGTTTCCTGAAAAAATATCTTCAACTAAAGAGGATAATTTTGATGCAAATTGGTTGATTTGTGAGATCGAATATTCCGAAGATGGTTTTTCGCAGACTGAACATGATGCGTGTTTATTAACTGATGAACTTGAAGAATTGACGTTGTCCTTGTCAAAAATACTTGACGGTGATGAAAGCGGGTATATTTCAAGTTTTACAGAGCCTTATTTGCAAATATCAATATCAAAAGTAGATGAAAAAGTAGTATTTAATGTTCATTTCATCTATGACACTAAAGAATGGAATAAATTCAAAGTTACTTCTTGCGTTGAAAAAGAATATGCAACTCGAATTTTGGATGAACTGAAAGAACTGCAGAAACGCTATCCGGAACGTTAGCATTTATTATTAAAATATTACAGTTTATGATTAAAAAAAGCAGCCTGTTTGATGCAGACTGCTTTTATATTGCTTATTTTCTGTTTCTTGCCTTCATGCGGTCCTGATGAGAGAGGATCTTCTTGCGGAGGCGGAGGTTATTGGGAGTAACCTCGAGGAGTTCGTCGTCATTGAGGAACTCGAGGCACTGCTCAAGGCTCATGATGCGCGGCGGAACGAGGCGGAGTGCATCGTCACTGCCGGAAGCACGTGTGTTTGTCAGCTGCTTACGCTTGCAGACGTTTACAGCGATGTCTTCAGCCTTGGGAGATACGCCGACGATCATACCCATGTAGACGGGAGTGCCTGCGCCGATGAAGAGCGTACCGCGTTCCTGTGCGTTGAAGAGACCGTATGTAACTGCGTCGCCTGTTTCGTGAGCAACGAGGGAACCGTTGACACGGCGGTCGATATCGCCCTTATAGGGAGCGTAGCTGTCGAATACGGAAGCCATGATGCCTTCGCCGCGAGTGTCTGTGAGGAATTCGTTTCTGTAACCGAACAGACCGCGGGAGGGAACGAGGAACTCGAGCTTCATTCTTGCGCCGACGGGGTTCATCTGGATGAGCTCACCCTTACGCATGCCGAGCTTTTCGATAACGGAACCTACAGCACCTTCGGGAACGTCGAGAACGACGCGTTCCAGCGGCTCCATCATAACGCCGTCGATCATCTTTGTAAGAACACGGGGCGGAGATACTGCGAATTCGTAGCCTTCTCTTCTCATTGTTTCGATGAGGATGGAGAGGTGCATTTCGCCTCTGCCTGCGACGTTGAATGCGTCTGTGGAATCGGTATCCGTGATGCGGAGAGAAACGTCCTTGAGTGTCTCGCGCATGAGGCGGTCACGGAGGTTTCTGGATGTGACGTATTTGCCGTCCTGACCTGCGAAGGGAGAGTCATTGACCTGGAAGGTCATCTCCATGGTCGGAGCGGAGATCTTAACGAAAGGCAGAGCTTCGGGAGTATCATATGCGCAGATCGTATCGCCGATCGTGATATCGCCGATACCGGACATTGCGATGATATTGCCTGCAGTCGCTTCTGTAACAGCGGTACGGCCGAGACCGTCGAACTGATAGAGGTTGACTGCCTTGGATTTAACGGGAGCTTCGTCGGGTCTGTGATAGTTGCAGACTGCGATCTCTTCGTTCTGACGGATCTTGCCGCGTTCGATACGACCGATCGCGATCCTGCCGACGTATTCGTTATAGTCGACGGAGGATACGAGCATCTGGAAAGGTGCATCCTCTTCAGCATCGGGAGCGGGGATATAATCTACGATGGTATCGAACAGGGGAGTAAGGTCGACGCCTTCTTCTTCGGGAGAGATAGAAGCGATGCCTCTCTTAGCAGACCAGAAGAGAGTCGGGGAGTCGAACTGTTCCGTCGTAGCATCGAGCTCAAGAAGAAGCTCGAGAACTTCGTCGATAACTTCATATACGCGCTGGTCGGGACGGTCGATCTTGTTGACGACAACGATGACCTTGTGACCCATCTCGAGCGGACGGGAAAGAACGAAGCGGGTCTGCGGCATGGGACCTTCTGCTGCGTCTACGAGCAGGATTACGCCGTTAACCATCTTCAGGATACGCTCAACCTCGCCGCCGAAGTCTGCGTGACCGGGAGTGTCGACGATGTTGATCTTTGTGTCTTTATAATATACTGCGGTATTTTTTGCAAGGATCGTGATTCCGCGCTCACGCTCGAGGTCATTCGAGTCCATTACGCGGTCCGCGACAACCTGATTTTCTCTGTATACACCGCCCTGCTTGAGCAACGCATCGACGAGAGTCGTCTTGCCGTGGTCAACGTGAGCGATAATTGCAACATTACGAAGCTTTGAACATTCCAAGGTGAAGATCCCCTTTCGAAAGCATATTGTTTTAACCGATTAATTATAGATCATTTTTCATGTAATTTCAAGGTTTTTTCACTAATTTTATACAGTATATGTATAAAGAAAGGATGATCGCATAAATAATCGATCGGAGAGGTGAATTTTATGTGAAACAGCGTGATTCACGATAAAAAATGCTGTACATTTTTTCTGTCACAGTTTAAAATAAAAAACAGTGTTGATTGAAAAAACGGTGATGAATATGCATATTTTTATTTTAAACCCGACAGCAGGAAAAGGCAGGTCGGTAAATGTATTTGAACAGGTAAAGAAAATATTTGACGAGAGCCATGCGGAATATCAGGTATGGACGACGAGCTATGCGGGCGAAGCAACGCTGCTTGCACGCAAGGCTGCGGAGCAGGGCTTTGAAAACGTGATCTCCGTCGGCGGCGACGGTACTGTCCTCGAGGTCGCAACGGGTCTCGTCGGGACGAACTGCACGATGGGCGTTATCCCCGCAGGCACGGGCAATGACTTCGTCCGTTCGCTGGGAATGACCGCTGACGCAGAGGCGGCTGCTCGTATGATCCTCGAAGGCAATACCAAAATGATCGATATCGCCAAGACCGAGGAGGATAACTACTTCATCAATGTTGCGGGATGCGGCTTCGATACCGAAGTGCTTTACTGCATGGATGGCTTCAAGAAGCATTTCAAAGGGCAGATCCCTTATATTCTCGGACTGCTGAAGGCGCTCTTCGGATATAAATGCATCAAGGCGAAGATCGAGCTCGACGATCAGGTGATCGAGCAGGGTATTTTCATCGTTGCGATCGCAAACGGCAAGACATACGGCGGCGGCATGAATGTTGCTCCCGGTGCGGAGATCGCTGACGGGATGTTTGATATCACGATCGTTGACGCGGTCAGCAAGCTTACTGTGCTGTCCATCCTTCCGAGATTCATCAAGGGCAAGCATGCCGGCATCAAGCAGATCAAAAACTATCGCTCCAGCAAGGTCAGAGTAACCTGCGAGAAGGAAGTGCCGATCAATATGGACGGCGAGATCATCGGAACGATGCCCATGTCCTTTGAGGTCATTCCTCAGGCGCTCAGAATGTTTGTGCCGAAGGGCTGATAACGAAAAACAGATCGCTCGCAAATGGGCGGTCTTTTCTCTGTTTTTTTAAAAAACTGTGAAGAATTGCCGAAATCACTTTATTCTGTAACAAGAGTAATGTATGATAGGAAAAGAATTGAAACGAAAGAGGTTTGTTATGAAAAAGATGATTGCTATGCTGCTTGTTCTCATGATGCTTTTCGCATTCGCAGGCTGCGGTGATAAAAAAGAAGCTTCTGAAGCAGAACCCGTGGAAACGGAAACAACAGAAGAACTCGGCTTTGAACCGACGGATTACAAAGGCAAAGTAACGTTTGCGAACGAAGATTATAAGAATATTACGGTAGATATCAGCGGAAACTCCTATGAAGTTGCGGAAGAAGCGATCGATGCGGAACTCGCGACTTATGCGGATTATCTCGCGGAATGGAAAGACGTTACAGACAGACCCATCCAGAACGGCGATACAGCGAAGATCGACTATGTCGGTTCTGTCGACGGTGTGGAATTCGAAGGCGGCACGGCATCCGATTACGAACTCGAGATCGGCAGCCATTCCTTTATCGATGACTTCGAAGAACAGCTGATCGGCGCGAACGTCGGCGACGAAGTCAAGGTCGAGGTAACATTCCCCGCAGAATACCACGCAGAGGAACTCGCAGGTGCTGAAGCGGTGTTCATGGTTACGATCAAGGGCATCAGCGAATACATCACTCCCGAAATGAACGACGAAACCGCGAAGGAACTCGGCTATGCTGACCTTGCGGAAGCTCGCGCAGAGGCAAAGGCTGACCTTGAAGACAGAATGAAGCAGCAGCGCGCAGCAGACATCTCCAACAGCATCTGGGCGCAGATCGAGGCGATCACAACAATTGAATTTGACGAAAACGAAAAGCAGAAGTTTATCGACGACATCTTCGCGGAATACGAAGGTTATGCAGCATCCGCAGGTGCTGATCTCGAGACGATGATCGCATCTTTCGGCATGACGATCGATGACTTCAAGCTTTACTGCAATGCAGAGGCTGAGACGGAGATCGGTTATTTCATGCGTGTCCATGCACTTGCAGAAAAGCTCGGCATCACAGTTGACGAAGCAAAATACGAAGAAGGCTGCAAGGAACTGCTCACACAGATGGAAGTAGAGTCCAGGGAAGCATTCGAAGCGGAATTCGGCAAAACACTCGAAGAATATTACACAAGGTCTGCGATCGTGGATTATGTGCTTTCCAATGCAGTCAAGGCTGAGCTCGAAAAGAACGCGACGGTGATCGGCTGATATGAAGCGATTATTCTGCCTGGTGATCCCGTTTATTCTGACGGGATGTTCTGCGAAAGATTATTCGGTCGGTGTGATCGGCGGAGCGGACGGACCGACATCGATCATCGTATCGAGCAGTGTGGATCCGTGGAGGCTTGGCCTGCTGATCGCGGTCGTGATCGCGGCGGTGATCGTGCTGTGCTTCCGAAAGAAACGAAAATAACGGCAAAGAGCACTCCCAAAATCGGGAATGCTCTTTTTTATTGGATCAGAAGCAGGTCTTCCGATCTTTTTTCTCATAGAGTGCCTCGAGGGCTTCGCCGAACCGCTGATAATGCACGATCTCGCGCATGCGGAGAAACTGCAGAGCGCCGATCATATCGGGATCGTCGCAGAGTCTTAACGCTCCTTCGTATCCTGCGCGTGCGCGCTGCTCCGCACCCATGTCGTGGGTGAGATTTGCGATGGGATCGCCTGTCGATGCGATATATGCGGCGGTCCATGGGTTGCTCTCGGAATCGGCAGGGAAGCAGTTTTCGCCGTATTTCTGTACCCAGCCGAACATGCCTGCGCGGATGAGATCGTCTTTCTTCGCGCCTTTGAGGCACTGACGGAGCATGCTCTGCAGCATCTCCATATGGCTGAGCTCCTCTGTGCCGACGTCTGTCAGGATCGCACGGCTCTTTTCGTCGGGCATGACGAAGCGCTGATTGAGATAGGTCATGGATGCGCCCATTTCGCCTGCGTCAGCCGCAAAGAGGTTTGCGATAATGCGCGCCATGCGTGCGTTGGGCTTCGTGATCTTAACGGGATAGATCAGCTTTTTTTCATAAATCCACATAGCTCACACCTCCATAAAGCAGCTCTGCCAGGGGAATGGGCGGGAGCCCCAGAGCCATTCGGTATCGCTGATATTGATGGAGTTGCCGAAGTTGTTGATGGGACCGTAATGCTCGGTATACATCTTCTTCAGGTCATGGAGCTGCTCGGCATAACAGTTGTAATCGGCAAGCGCCCGTTCGTCGTTCGGGTGGGTATCGAGGAAGAGGTTGATATCGATCAGCACGAATTCGCACTGCATGATCTGCAGCATAAGGGGTCGCTGATCTGTTCTGCAGCTGCTCATTTTCGTTCACCTCCGCATTTTTCGCATACTGCCTCGGGGATGATATACGGCATATAGAGTTCGTTGAAGAATGTGCCGTTTTTGAGGGCATATGTCGGGCAGGCGAGGTCGGTATACGGCTCGATCTTCACATAAAGCCTTGCATAGGGATTGGCGCGGCAGTGATCCGCGGTCTCCCGTGCATTGCAGCGTGCGGGATTCTGCACCGACTGCGTGCGGCAGGCGCTGAATATATAGGGAGTGGGTGTATGTTTCATGGGATTTTTTTGAAAAACCTCCTGTTCAGTGTTCTTGTATTACAATATTCCCCGGACGGAAAAGCGTTCCTGCGGAAACGGAAAATTGTTAATAATTTGTACAAATTTACGATATGGTAAAACACGGATATATATGGTAAAATAAAACGGAATATACAGATCGGAGCGGAAATGTGTTCGGATACGTCTCGGCTGACAAGCCTGAATTGAAAATTAAAGAATACGAGACCTATCAGGCATATTACTGCGGGCTTTGTCATGCGCTGGGCGATGGATACGGCCAGCTTGCAAGGCTGACACTCAACTATGACATGACTTTCCTGATTATGCTCCTCAGCGACCTTTATGATCAGGAAGAAACTCTGACAGAAAGCCGCTGCATCGTCCACCCTGTAAACAAACATTCAGCAAGACGC
>JAZRGP010000089.1:0-1328 GCA_045644225.1 Christensenellaceae bacterium
AAATTTTTGGATTCTTAAACCTTTTTATAAAAAGGTTTAAGCCGCCGGAGGCAAATTACGCATACCCGACCGCAAGACCAAACAGCAGAAGAAGGCTGGTCAGGATGAGGTTTGCGAGCTGGAATTTCCCGGACCATTTTACCCATTTTCCGTAGCTCGTATCTGCAAGACCGAGGCTGATGAGCAGAACGGGGTTGGTCGGATAGAATACATTCGAGAAGCCATCGCCGAATGCGAATGCAAGGACCGCGAGCTGCGGGGAGATGCCGAAAGCCTGCGCGATGGGTGCGATCAGCGGACCCAGCAGAAAGGCTTTTGCGGAGCCCGCTGTGATGAAGAAGTTCATCACTAGCACGATCAGATAGATGAAGAGGATCACGCACCACTTCGGGAGCGCCGCCGTCGCGAGCATCGCCGCATTGAGCAGTGTATCGAGGATCTTTGCTTCGACGAGGGTGTATTTGATGGATGCCGCCATGAGGATCATGAGAACCGCCGGCAGGATGCTCAGGATGCCGCTGAGGAATGTTTTGCAGAGTTCCTTCGGGGACATCTTCGCGAGGAGAACCGCAGAGATGCCTGCGATGAGGAACATCAGCGCAACGATGATCATCGTATAATCCTGCAGGAATGTGAGGAAGCTCGAGCAGAGTACGGTCAGTATGCCGACGCCGAGGATCGCCGCGAAAACTCCGAGCGCCTTGTTCATGGCAGGGTCTTTACGGAAGGAATTCTCCGCGAGAGCATCTTCCAGAGGCTTCGCATGCTTCTTTGCGTGGAAATAAATAAACGTATAGAGCAGTGCGTAGATCAGCACGAACCCGACCAGACGCAGCCAGATGCCCGAGAACATCGGCAGCCCCGCAAGCTCCTGCGCAACGCCTACTGTAAAGGGATTGCAGATGCCCGAGGAGAAGCCGCAGCCTGCCGCGAGGATGCTCATGCCGAGGCCCGTCAGCGGATCCCAACCGAGGCTGACCGCCAGCGCGACAACGATGGGGACGAGCGGAACGCACTCCTCAAAGGAGCCGATAAACGCACCCATGCACATGAAGAACAGAATGATGATCGCCATCAGCTTATAGCGCTGTCTGCCGAACTTATGCACGATCAGCTCCAGCATATATTTCATCAGTCCGCAGTGATCCAGACTGTTGAACACACCGCCGATGACCAGCAGAAATGCGATGACCGCGAGGGTCGTTCCGCCGCCTTCCGCACCGAGGACGAGCACAGGCGAAAGCAGCCATTTCCAGAAGGGCAATCCGCCTTCGACATATCGGAATTCCGAGCTGAGGTCGATGATGCTGTCGCCGTTTTCGTTTACC
>JAZRGP010000090.1:0-3046 GCA_045644225.1 Christensenellaceae bacterium
AGATTGTGGAATATGCAAAAAGGAGATCGTATCATGAAAAATATGTCAATTCTTGTATCCGGCCCCATGGGAATCGATTATGTAGACAGAGGCGTCAGAGCACCTGGCAAAGGAGAAGTTCTTGTAAAAATTAAGGCCGCAGGGCTTTGCGGCACAGACATGGAAGTCCTCGCTAACAAGCTGATTTATTATAAAACAGGATTTGCAAAGCTCCCCATTACCCCCGGACACGAATGGTGCGGTGTGGTCGAAACACTCGGCGAAGGTGTTACGGAATTTGCAGTAGGCGATCATGTTACAGGCGAATGCACGATCAGCTGCGGTCACTGCAAGCAGTGCCTTTCCGGTCATTCCAGTCTCTGCAAAAACCGTACAGAAACGGGCGTTATCAACAGAGACGGCGGTTATGCTGAATATATCACCTTCCCCGCAACTCACCTTCATAAATTCACAAAACTCAGCTTTGAAGAAGCTGCTGCAATTGAACCGACATGCGTAGCTACTCATGCTGTTATTCGCGGCAGAGTAACTCCCGAGGATAATGTACTCGTGATCGGCCCCGGCCCGATCGGTCTGCTCGCTGCTCAGGTAGCAAAAAAGGTATACGGTGCCAAAAAAGTAATCATCACAGGCACGAGGGATGAACGTCTGGTTCGTGCGAAAGAATACACCGATGCACAGATCAATGTCCGCAAAGAAGATGCTGCGGAACGCATTATGGAACTGACAAACGGCGAAGGTGTTGATGTCATTCTTGAAACTGCAGGTGCAACGGACAGCTTTGAACTTGCGGCAAAAGTAGTAGCCCCTGCATGCAGAATCGTTCTTTGCGGATTCTTTGGCGAGAAGGCTGCTCCCTGCAGCTGGGATTTCATCAGCACAAGCGATGCCGAAATCATCGGAAGCCTCAGCAGTCCCGGTGTTTGGGATTTCGTTATTTCTTTAATTGAGGACGGAAAAATTGATGTTAAATCTGTGATTTCTCATACCCTTCCGTTAAAGAGCAAGGATGACTTTATGAATGCGCTCGACATTATGACAAGCCGTAAGGATAATGTATGTAAAGTGGTGTTTGTTCCGTAAACCGCCCTCGAAACCAATTTTAAAAATTCGATTCATAATATCTCCCCCTTAAAAAACAAAAGGCAGATAATCTCATATTAAGTGATTATCTGCTTTTTGATTATATCAATTAACGGTTCGAATCATCTAAAATCGCTTTTTTCCTCAAAAATATCTACGGTAAGCTGATTTCTGACGATACTTCCATATGATGCAAAAAACCGCTTTGTAAAGCGGTTTTTCGGGACAATATCTATATTGTCAATGATAAATGGTGGAGCCGAGGGGAGTCGAACCCCTGTCCGAAAACCTTCCTGACAAACTTTCTACAGGCTTAGCCGAAAATACGAAATTTCCCGTCAGGCAACCCTTTTCGGCTGGGTGCCGTCAGGTAGTCTTGAAAGTCTGCATCTGCGCTCAAGACCGCACGCAGAGCAGTTCCCCATCTGAAATAGCGCCCTTCTGCGACCGATGGGAGTTTCGCAGTCAGACGTCACTGCTTACGCAGCAGCGAGTGTGTAATTAAAATCTTTGTCGATTATTTTTTAAGCCCTACTTTTTTAACGCAGCTTTAGGCACTGCGACCTGCTTATCTGCCAAAAACAATCCCCGTCGAAACCATGTACGGCCCCATGTTGATCGTTTATCAGCCTTGCTTGAGTCCGCTCTTCAGGTGCTTCTCGATATCGCGCTGTGCAGCCTTGTTCTTGAGGTCATCGCGCTTATCATAGAGCTTCTTGCCGCGTGCTCCGCCAAGCTCCAGCTTGACGAGCCCGTCCTTGAGGTAAAGACTCAGCGGAATAAGAGAATATCCCTGGCGGTCTGCGAGCGTCTGCAGCTTGACGATCTCCCGTTTGTGCAGGAGAAGCTTGCGCGCTCTCAGCGGATCCTTATTGAAGATATTCCCCTTCTCGTAAGGGCTGATATGCATATTATGCACAAAAACCTCACGATTCTTCACCTGGGCATAGCTATCCTTGAGATTGCATGCGCCCATACGGATGGATTTTACTTCCGTACCGACCAGCGCGATGCCTGCCTCATAGGTCTCCTCGATGAAATAATCGTGATATGCTTTTTTATTTTTTGCAAGTTGTTTCGTGCCGTTCTTTTTCATATCAGTTCCTCACGAGCTATTCTATCATATCCTATCTTCTTTTAAAAGATTTTTTTCTGTCAAAAGTTTTTTTCGGAGCACGCGGCTTTCTGTAAGGTACGCTGAATGCGATGCGCCCCGCCTCGGTATCCACGGATTCCAGCCTTGCGGTCAGCTTATCACCGATAGTGAGCTTTCTGCGTGTGCGTTCGCCGATCACGCAGTACTGCGCCTCGTTGTAATGATAAAAATCATCCTCGATATCCTCGAGCGGCAGGATGCCCTCGACGGTATTCTCAAGTTCCATAAACAGCGCACGCGACGTCACGCCCGAGATCACACCGCTGAATTCCTCGCCGATATGACCCGCCATGTATTCCGCCTTCTTGATATCATCCACCATGCGCTCTGCCTCGATGGCATTGAGCTCTCTGTCACAGCAGCGCTCCGCAACTCCGGAGAGAATCTCTTCATAATGCGTAATGCGCTTCGCATCCAGTCTGCCGTTCAGCAGATCCTTGATGATGCGATGGATCTGCAGGTCGGGATAGCGGCGGATAGGCGATGTAAAATGCGAATATGCCTGCGATGCCAGACCGAAATGTCCACAGTTCACAGGAGTATACCGTGCCTTTTTCATGGATCGCAGCATCAGCCTCTTGATGATCGCGCCTTCCTTTGCCTCTGCAGATTCGTCGAGAACCTTCTGCAGCGCCGTTCCATGCGGAGCCGCCGTGCCTTTCAGCACATATCCGAGGTTTCTCAGGAAGATCGCAAATTCATGCATCTTCTGACTGTCGGGACGTTCATGCGTTCTGTAAAGGAAGGGCATATCCGCATAGAAAAACTGCTCTGCGACGGTATTGTTTGCCGCGATCATGAATTCCT
>JAZRGP010000091.1:0-2067 GCA_045644225.1 Christensenellaceae bacterium
CACCGAATGAAAGGGGTCAACCTCTCATTCGGCTGTATTTTCTGGCAAAAAACGATCAGATATCCAGAAAACTGTAGATATTCACTACGATTGTTCCTTTGCCTGCCTTGAAGCCGTCATAGAGCTTCATGTTGCATGCCTGCAGGCTGTCCGCAAAGCCGAAGCAGATGAGCGAGGGGTCTTCCGCAGCGAGCTTCTGCATATCGCCGAGCGCCGCGTAGAGTTCTTCATCTGTCTGTGCGTTTGCGTAAGCGCCCGTTACGATGGCATCCATCGCATCGCTCTGATAACCGCAGACGTTGCAGTTGCCGATGATATAGTCGGAGGAGAGCAGCGTCGCGAGGAATTCGGGACGGATGCTCGTGCCCCAGCCCCACATTGCCGCATCGTAATCTCTGCCCTTGGAAACATCGAAATCCGGCCAGACGTATGCATCGACGGTATCCATTTCCATGACCTTGACTTCCATGTTTACGCCGATCGCGCTGAGCTGCTCCTTCGCGAGCTCTGCAGTACGGATGCGTGCGGTGTTGCCCGAGTATACAAGGATCTCGACATTGCAGGGTTCACCGTTCTTATCGATGCGGATGCCGTCCGCGCCCATGGTATATCCTGCTTCATCGAGGATCGCGTTTGCCTTTTCTGTGTCGTAGACATAGTCGAGTCCGCTGACGGAATACGGCATATCGGGGCGGATGATGCCCTTTGTGCCGACGGTGCAGTATTCACCGTAGAGCGTCTGCATGATGCCCTTGACGTCGATTGCATAGGTCAGCGCATTGCGGAATGCGGGATCATCGAAGGGTGCCGCACCGTTGTTGAAGTTCATGACCATGGGTGCGTAGCCTGCGCCTGCGAGGATCTCGATGCCTTCCTTTGCCTTGAAGGTGTCGATCATTTCAACGCCGATCGAGGATGTCGCCGCGGCGATCTGATCCGAGAGCAGAGCGGTCTGTACGGCGGATGCATCTTCCATGATGGGCATGTTGATGGTCTTTACCTTGGGCGTGCCCTTGAAGTAATCTTCCATCGCCTCGAAGATGTAGTATTCGCCGACTTTATATTCCTTCAGGCGGTACATGCCGCTGCCGACGGGGTCGGAAACCGCAGCGGGATCTTCGGCATTTTCGTACTGTGCCTTGCTGATGATGCGCGTTTCCACGAGGGTCTTGCGCATGTAGTTCATGTCGGATGCCTTCAGGCGGATGGTCATCGTGCGGTCGTCCGCGATCTCGATGGATTCGATGTCGTCCGTATTCTTTTTCTGATGCGTGAAGGTATATTCGATGTCCGCGGTGGTCACGGGTGTGCCGTCGTGGAACTTCTGACCTTCAGTGAGCGTGAATGTGAAGCTCTTGTAGCTGTCTTCGATCTTGTAATCATCCTCGACCATCCAGGGAACGATGTTGTTCTCGAGGTCGGTCGTGAAGAGGGTATCGTACATCAGTCTGTTGACGACGGAACCCGTGGAAGAAACGTAGGTATAGGGAGTGAGGGTGTTCTCATCCTTTGTGATCGCGATCACGACGGAATCACCTGCGGATTTATCTGTTTTGCTGCCGCATGCCGTCAGCGAAAGAAGCATCATCGCGGCAAGCAGGATGATCAGAAAACGTTTCATAAGCTTCTCCTTAATACATCAGCTCTTTGAGTACAAAGCAGCCTTCTCTGCGGTAGGGTTCCGCATAGATCGCACGGCAGTGCCCCGTTGCGCCGGGAGCGCAGTAGAACGCCTTGTCCATCTCGCGCTTTATGAGCGTGCCTCTTTCGAGGTCTGTGGAGAGCTCTTCCCAGTTGGGGACGAGGGACTTTCTCTGTGCGAGAAGCTCGGGAGTTTCGCCGTCGCGCTTGCCGAAGTGCAGGAGCTGCGTATGGAGCTCATCCATCGCCGCGCACTTCTGTTCCCATACGTCGAAGATGTCGATGACGCAGTTGGGATGCTCGGGAGTCATGTAATATACCGTGAAGTTGCCCCAGGGTTCCAGACCGGGGAGTTCATCGAGGGCATATGCTCTGCCTGCGAGCGCCATCGCCTCCAGAACGAGCGTCATATACGGACGTCTGCCG
>JAZRGP010000092.1:0-5708 GCA_045644225.1 Christensenellaceae bacterium
CATCAAGGGCATCGTCACGATGCAGCAGAGCGTTGTGGAGAGATTGAGCGCACCCGCATAGGCAGGCTCGTTATCATAGAGCTGAGCGATCTGCGAGGTCAGCGCAGAAACAGGCGCCGCCGCAGAGAGCATGGAGATCAGCACAACAGTTTCCGCATGCGGAGACATCCATACCATTCCGCTGAAACGGAATACGAGACCCATGATAAGCGGGCAGATGATCAGTCGAAGCACAAGAACGCCGTAAAGGCGCTTGTGGCTGAAGATCTCCTTCAGGCTGACTGCCGCAACGCTCATGCCGATAACGAACATCGAGAGCGGTCCCAGCGTACCTGCAGAAAGAGCAAGCGTATTCCCGAGGAACTCGGGCAGCTCGATCTTGAACGCGAAGAGCAGCGCACCGATGATGATCGCAATAATATTGATGTTTCCGAATACGTTTTTAAAGGTAGCCTTCTGTCCCGAAAGCACCATGCGCTGATGCGTCCAGGAGAATACGTTCTGGAGCGCGCAATATGCCGCGGTGAAAAGCACCCATTCCTCTCCCAGCGTGACCGTCACGATGGGGATGATGAGGTTCGCAACATTGGGATACGCAACACTCAGACACTCGATATCACTGTATTTTCCGAAGCGCTTCATCAGCCACCCGATCCCCATAAAGATCAGCTGACAGAGCAGCGCACCGAGCAGGGCAACACCAAAATCCGCGAGTTTTTCAGGTGTGCATTCTACCTGAAAAGACCTGATGATCGAGCTGGGCATCGCCATATACAGCACGATCTTGGATACCGTCTTGGTATCCTCGGGTTTTAAAATCTTTCCTTTGACAAAAACGAATCCCACAAAGAGGATGATGAAGAGCCCGCCGATGTTCTTTGCGAGCTGCAGCGCGATTTCCATATACATTAACCTTCTTCTTTGCGGACCGCAGCCCGCATATTCTTCCGTTATTATATATAATACTACATATTTTGACAATGTGCGCGGCAAATCTTAACTTTTTGTTACATCTGATGTCAGATACTATGATTTTTTTATATTATCTGCTAATATTTTTGATGACACTGATTTTTTTTTGAGGAGCGACACATGAATCAGCCTATCTCCGAACAGAATACTTCTCCGATCCCTCGCCGCCGGCGCACGCTTCCGCGCGGTGTTACCGTTGCGATCCTCCTCGGCATCGTCGTTGTCATCGCGGTCGTCGGCATCATCCTCGACAGCAGAAGAAGCGCAGATGATTCCCCGTGGGACCCGGTTCCCGAAAAGCTGATCAGCTATGCCCTCGCTGCGAACCCCGTTCTCCCCGAGCCGCAGCAGACCGTCGTCAGCTCCGCTTCTTCGCTCGTCGGGAAAGTCCGTTACTTCTGGGGCGGTAAAAGCAAGGCGCTCGGCTGGGATGTTAACTGGGGAAAGCTCACGGAGGTCACGAGCGAAGGAAGCTCCACCACGGGAACGATGCGACCCATGGGTCTCGATTGCTCGGGCTTCGTGACGTGGTGCTTTATCCAGACGGGGCTCAGCTGGGAAGAATCCATCCAACAGATCGGCAACGGCACGGCAAATCAGTTCCTTCTCTCTGAGGAGATCGCATGGGCAGAGCTGCAGCCGGGCGACTTTGTCTTCCAGAACGAACCCGGAGACCCCGAGGGAAACCACGTCGGCATCTGCATTGGATTTGACCGTGAAGGTGAGCCGCTCTTTATCCACTGCGCCGCATCCGAAAACGACGTCATCGCAACGCATGCGGACGGAGTCTTTGAATACGCTCGGCGCCCTGCGATGTATGCCGAATAAATACAGTTTGTTTTTTCCAAGAGTGATTTTTTTCACTCTTTTTTTCTGCAGACTTCTATGATAAAATAAGTCGAATTATGCAGTTTTACGGAGGAAAACATGGAGAATGTCAGTTCCAAAAAGCATACTGCCGCGGTCATTGCGCTGATCGTCACTGCCGTCATCTGGGGCGGCGGATTTGTCGCATGCAAAATGGGTCTGGAGGGATTCTCCCCCTTTGTGATCCTCGCTTACCGCTTTCTGTTCGCGGCGGTCGGTCTCGGGCTCATCTTCTTCCGCAAGGTGATCAAGGCTCCGCGCAAGACCGTCCTCAGCGGCTGCCTGCTGGGCTTCACGAATATGTCTGCGCTTGCGATCCAGCTCTTCGGTCTGGAGTTCACCACGAGCGCAAAACAGGCATTCCTCTGCCCCGCATATGTCGCACTGGTTCCCTTCGCGGCATGGATCATCAGCAAAAAACGCCCTCCGTTCAAGGCAGTCATCGCAGGGCTGATCGCGCTGACTGGCATTGGCTTTATCACGCTCCGCGGCGACCTCTCCATCAACATCGGTGACCTGATCACGCTCGGCTTCCCCATCGTCTTCAGCTTCCATATCGTACTGATCAGCAAGTTCGTGACGACGGATACCGATCCTCTGCAGATGAGCTTTTTCCAGTTTTTCACCGCGGGCTTTATCGCACTCATCATGAGCATCATCCGCGGCGATACCTTCTTTACCACGAACCTCGAGGCATGGGCAGGCGTAGCATATCTCGGTCTGCTGAACACGCTTATCGCCTTTACCGTGCAGAACATCGCGCAGCGGTATGTATCGGGTCCGCTCTCCGCATTGATCCTCGGCACGGAATCCGTATTCGGCTTCGTCTTCTCCGTGCTTTACTATCACGAGCCGCTTTCCTGGCAGATCCTCGTCGGTGCGGCGCTGTGCTTCTCCGCGATCCTCATCAGTACAGTACACAAAAAACAACCTCAGCTGAAACAGCTATGATAAATTCCATGCCCCGCATCCCTCCGATGCGGGATTTTTTTGCGTCAATTTTTATTTTTCTCTAAAAAAAGCTTTTACTTTCCGTATTTTCGTGCTATAATTTTATACTGATATTTTAATATGGAGTATTAGCGTTTATGAACAGCATGACCGGCTTCGGCAGAGGCGAATCCGAATCCAACGGACTCACCATCACAGTAGAATTAAAGAGCGTAAACCACCGTTTTCTGGACCTCAGCATCCGCACTCCCAGGCAGCTTTCTGCGCTGGAAGATACGATCCGCCAGACGCTCAAGAGCCGCTTCGCACGCGGCAGGATCGAGGTTTCCGTATACTGTAATTATGCCGATTCTTCCATGCGTTCCGCAAGCATCGATCTGCAGCTCGTCGAGAGTTACCTCTCCGCTGCGAAGACCATCTCCAAGGCTACGGGCGTAAAGAACAAGCTCAAGATGTCCGATATCCTGCGCCTGCCCGATGTCATCAAATTCGAAAAGGCAGAAGTTGAAGACGAGACCATCAAGCCCATCCTTGAAGACGCGCTCACAAAGGCTTGCGACGCACTCGAAGCTGCACGCAGAGCGGAAGGTCAGCGCATCGTCGGCGACATCTTCGCACGCATCGATATCCTCGCAGACCTCGTCGAAAAGATCGAAACACGCGAACCCATCGTGATCGAAGAATACCGCCAGCGCCTGAAGGCTCGCCTGGAAGAATTCCTCGCAGATACAGAGATCGATCCCATCCGCTTCAATCAGGAGATCCTCTACTTCACGGATAAATCCAACGTTACCGAAGAAATGGTCCGCCTGAAGAGCCACTTCACACAGCTGCGCGAGACGCTCTCCTCCGATAACGCAAACGGCAGAAGCCTGGACTTCATCGTACAGGAGCTCAACCGTGAATTCAATACGACAGGCTCCAAGTCCTCCGACCTTACCGTCACAAACTGCGTCCTTGCGACAAAGGCAGAGGTCGAGAAGATCCGCGAGCAGGTCCAGAATATCGAATAAGCTATGGCAAAGCTCATCAACATCGGCTTCGGCAATATCATCGCCGCCGACAAGATCATCGCGATCGTCAGCCCGGATTCCGCGCCGATCAAAAGAATGGTTCAGGAAGCCCGCGCAAAGGGCTCTCTCATAGATGCGACATACGGAAGACGTATGCGCGCCGTTATCGTGATGAACAGCGGCCACATCATCCTCTCTCCCGTTCAGCCGGAGACCGTCGCACACAGAATTCTCCCGAAGGATACAGAATCCTCCGCAGAGAAGGAATAACAAACCGGAGGTTTACATGAAAAAAGGTTGTCTTCTGGTAATATCCGGACCTTCCGGCGTAGGCAAAGGCACGATCGTCAAAGCCTTGCTGGAAAAGCAGGATAACATCTCCCTCTCCGTCTCCTGCACGACCCGCGCACCCCGCGAAGGCGAAGTTGACGGAAAACATTATTACTTCATCACAAAGGATGAGTTCCGCAGGATGATCGACGAGGGTGCTTTCCTCGAATACGAAGCGAATTTCTCCAACTTCTACGGAACACCGCTCAAGAAGGTTCAGGAAAAGCTGAACGCAGGGCAGGATATCATCCTGGAGATCGACGTAAAGGGCGGCCTCAACGTCAAGAAGAAGCTCCCCGAAGCTGTCCTGATCTTCATCCTTCCGCCGTCTCTCGAGATCCTTAAATCCCGCCTCGCAGGACGCGGCACAGAGACCGAAGAACAGATCGAAAAGCGCTTCGCAGAAGCAGAACGCGAGATCGAAGCAGGCAGACAGTACGATCACCACATCGTAAACGACACAGTAGCACAGGCTGTCGATGATATCATCGGCATTATCAATAAAGCACACACCGAAAGTGAGGAATAAACATTATGGCAACACTCTCTGATCCCGAACTCGATAAGATCCTTGAAAAAGTAGACTGCAGATATACGCTCGTCGTAGAAGTTGCGAAGCGTGCGCGTCAGCTCATCGACGGTTCCGAACCGCTCACAGAAGAAGTTGACCCCAACCCCGTTACGCAGGCTGTAAACGAAGTATACGAAGATAAGGTCACATACGTCAGACAGTAAAGGATAACACCGTGAAAGACAAGCACATCGTCCTCGTGATCACTGGCGGTATCGCCGCGTATAAAAGTGCATATCTCGCGAGCGCACTCGCAAAGGCAGGCGCAGACGTTCATGTCGTCATGACAAAGAATGCCTGCGAGTTCATCACGCCCCTGACCTTCGAGACGCTCACCAAGAATGCCGTCACGACGGACACTTTCGACCGCAGCAGACCCTTTGAAGTGACGCATGTATCGCTGGCGCAGCAGGCAGATATGATCCTCGTCGCGCCCGCATCCGCAAACTTCATCGGCAAGGCAGCTGCAGGGATCGCAGATGACTTCGCATCCACACTGCTGCTCGCCGCGACCTGCCCCATCGTATTCTCTCCCGCGATGAATACCGCGATGTTTGAGAATGCGATCGTTCAGAGAAACATTCAGACGCTCAAGAACCTCGGCATGCTCTTCATCGAGCCCGCTGAAGGCAGACTCGCCTGCAAGGACTTCGGCAAGGGCCGCATGCCCGAGCCCGAAGAGCTTTTTGCATACGTTAAAAAGTTCTTCTCCCGCAAAAAGGATCTCCTCGGCAAGAAACTGCTCATCACCGCAGGCCCGACCGTAGAGCGCATCGACGATGTCCGCTATCTCACCAACCGCTCCAGCGGTAAGATGGGATATGCCATCGCGCAGGCTGCACTCGACCGCGGCGCAGATGTTACGCTCGTCAGCGGACCGGTACACATCGAGCCGCCCAAAGGCGCACGCGTCGTGAAGATCGAAAGCGCTGCACAGATGAAAAACGCAGTCTTCGCAAGCCTCGATCAGGCGGATATCATCATCAAGGCCGCTGCTGTCGCTG
>JAZRGP010000093.1:0-2319 GCA_045644225.1 Christensenellaceae bacterium
TGCCCCAGCTCTTTTGCGCGGTCCAAAAGATCATGGATGCGCGATGCGCCGTCCAGCAGGCTGTATTCCGTATGAACATGAAGATGAACAAAATCCGTCATGAGTTTCTCCGTTTGTTTATGCTTGTAATTATCAGACAAAAATATTATACTATTTTTATACTAAATTTGCAATAAAACTGTAATCGCAGTATGAGGTTTCACTATGGCATACAAATTCATCGCATGCGACTTTGACGATACCCTTGTTTCCAAGGATAAGCGCATCTCACAGCGCACAAAGGATGCCGTTGCGTCCTGTGCGGCATACGGTGCGAGATTCGTCCTTTCCACGGGCAGAACGTTAAAGAGCATCCTTCCTTTTTACCGCGAGCTCGAGCTCACGACACCGATCATCACCTGCGGCGGCGCTGAAGTCTACGATAAAGATCTCAATCTGATCTACAATGCTCCTCTCCCTGCGGATACAACGCATAAGCTGCTGAACTTCGCAAAAGACCTCGGCAAGCATTCCCACATCTATATCGGAGATGACTTCTGCTACGCGCAGGATAACGAAGACGCACGTCACTATGCCGAGCATACCAAGCTGAAAGGCGTCGTGCTTGAGGATATTTACGAGCGTACAGACCTCGTCTCGCCTAAGTTCCTCGTCGTTTCTTCGGAAGAAGAGGTCGCTAAGATGACGAAGGTCTTCTCCGAGGCTTTCCCCGAGCTCAACGTCGTCCGTTCCCTCGGCAGATTCCTCGAGATCGCAGTTCCCAAGGCAAACAAAGGTGATGCAGTGCTGTTCACCGCTGAATACATGGGTTATTCTCCCGATGAGATCATCGCGATCGGCGACTCCGAGATCGATATCTCCATGCTCAATATCGCTGCGCTGAGCTTCTGTCCCGAAGGCGGTATGCCCCGTGCAAAAGCCGCTGCGGATATCATCTGCAAGGACTGCACAAAGGACTGCGTCGCAGAGATCCTGGAAGAATATATTTTTCACGTATAATAACATTTATAAATAATTTTACGAGGACATAAAGAATGAAAAAGAAAATCTCGATCAAGAAAATTATCGATACTCTGCATTTTGAACCGCTCTACGAGTGCGAAACAAAGGAAGTCGTCGTTGCGTCGAACTATGTCAACCGTCCCGGTCTTCAGCTTGCAGGCTATTTTGATTATTTCTCCAGCGACCGTATCCAACTGATCGGTATGTCTGAAGTAAACTACATGCAGGGTCTCGAACCCGACGAGCTCCATAAGAGACTCGACTGGTATCTCTCTCAGCCTATCCCCTGCGTCATCTGCGCGAGAAACGTTATCCCCGTGCCGGAATTTGTCGAAAAAGCGAAGCAGCACAATATCCCGATCCTGATGTCCGGTATGCCGACAACGAGACTCATGCACAACATCATCATGTTCCTCGACCGTGAGCTCGCTCCCTGCATCTCCCGTCACGCAGGTCTTATGGACGTATACGGCGTCGGCGTATATATCACGGGTGATTCCGGCGTCGGCAAGAGTGAAACAGCCCTCGAGCTCGTCAAGCGCGGCCACCGTCTTGTTGCGGACGACGTCGTCGATATCAGAAAGCACGCAGACGATACCCTCGTCGGCTCCTCGCCCGATGCGATCCGCCATCTCATGGAGATCCGCGGACTCGGTCTGATCGACGTATCCGTTCTCTACGGCATGGGCAGCGTCCGTCTTGCATGCCCCATCGATCTCTGCATCCATCTTGAGCCCGGCGATATCCCGAATGCAAACCGCCTCGGCAATCAGAATGACCACATCACGCTCCTCGGCAGAGACATCCCCAAGATCACCATCCCCGTTCGTCCCGGCAGAAACATCGCGATCATCATCGAAGTAGCAGCGATGAATCAGCGCCTTAAGGCAAGCGGCTACGATCCCATGGATAAGCTGAATCAGAAGATCCTCAACCTGATCGGCTGATAGAGAAGCAAGAAAAAAGAGCATTTCCGCGGAAATGCTCTTTTATATTTCTATAAGATCATTCGATAACAGCCGCAGCCGCTGCGCCGAGTGCTTCGATCGCATCTGCCTCGTCTTTGCCGTTTGCAATCACATAAATAGATTCACCCTGCTTGATTCCAAGGGAGAGTACACCCATGATGCTCTTTGCATTGATCTTCTTGTTCTCACATTCGATCAGAACCTGTGATTCGAATTTCCCTGCAACCTGAACGAAATTCGCAGCAACGCGGGATTTCAGGCCGTTCGGATCCGCAATCGTCATTTCTTTGTAAATCATATGTTACCTCCTTATTCAGGGATCGCCCCTGCGATCTAAGTCGGAGGCCAA
>JAZRGP010000094.1:0-1636 GCA_045644225.1 Christensenellaceae bacterium
GCACAGTCCATGGCGCTGCCGCCGCCTGCAGCGATGATGAGGTCGATGCCGTTTTCGCGGAGGGTCGCGATGCCTGCGCGGACGGACTCGATGCGCGGATTGGGCTCGACGCCGCTCAGTTCATACACGGGGATCTCCGCATCCTTGAGGAGCGAGATGACGGAATCGTAGAGACCGTTTTTCTTGATGCTGCCGCCGCCGTATACGAGGAGTGCCTTTGTGCCGAGGCTCTTTGCGGCTGCGGGGAGATTTTCGATCACGCCCTGACCGAAAAATACCTTAGTGGGGATGTGATAAGTAAAGTTATTCATGAGCGCCTCCTGATGTGGGATCTGTCAGTTCGGGTTTAGAGAAAACGCATCCGCAGTAATCCTGACGATAGAGACCGAGCTCCTTAGACAGCTCCGTCGAGCGCAGGAAACCGCCGCGTTTTTTAAAGTCGTTGGGTAAATGAGGGACTCCGTATTCGGCGGCATATTTTTCGCCGATCTCGTTGATGAGCGGAGCATTCTTATGCGGGCTGATGGAGAGCGTGGAGCAGAAGTAATCGAAGCCGAGCTCCTTTGCAAGCCGCGCTGTCTCGCTGAGGCGGATATGGAAGCATTCCGTGCAGCGCTCTCCGCCTTCGGGGAGGGTTTCCATGCCCTTGATGCGGGAGAAAAACTCCTGCGGGTGATATTCGCCTTCGATGACGGGCAGGGAAAAATGCGCTGCGAGGGTATGGAGCGCATCGAGGCGTTTCTGGTATTCCGCCTGCGGATGAGTATTCGGGTTATAATAAAAGAGCGTGATATCAAAATATTCACGCAGGTATTCCGCGACATAGGTGCTGCAGGGCGCACAGCAAGCGTGCAGGAGCAGCCTCGGACGAACCGTAAGCGCGGAGATCAGTATATCAAGTTCTCTCTGGAAATTCTTTTTCATGGTGAGAAGATAAAAAAATGCCGTACACCCAAGCTTGACGAAACATTAAGGAAGGAACCTCGGCAGAAAGCTCTGAACAGGTAAACCCGCGGCACACATGGAAATCCACTTACTGCTGCTTCCGTCAGGACCTGACAGGGTTCACGGCACCATGTTGCACAGGACCCATCCGTCAACACCTCTAACCGATACCATACTCCGAAATGTAGTCGCCGCACAAGGGAATTCAGCCTCGCTATAGCGGATTGCGAGTTACAGGGCACCGCTAACTCCCCGCCTAGTACGGCAAACTGATGAACTTTTTTACTCGAATATTATACCCTTTTTAAACGGAAAACGCAAGCGATATCTTTTTCTTTTTATTTCCGGGTTGCCGTGGTATAATAAAGTGTAGAATTTTTTGTATAAAAAGGGGATCCCGAAAGGAGCGCGTATGGTGAAAAAACTGAAGCTCATTTCCAATATACTGGATGTGATCTCTTTTATCGTGTTCATCGCGATCATCATTTTCTTTGCGGGATATTATCAGAAACTGCCCGATCGGGTCATACTGAATCTGGGGCAGGTAAACATGATCTGGGGCAGCAAGCACTATTTTGTCGCGCTGCTGTGGATGTCGATCCTGAGCTATGGGCTGATCTTTGTTCTGGGGCGTTTCCCCGAGCTCACGCCATACCCCGTGAAGATCACTCCGCAGAATTTTATGCAGCAG
>JAZRGP010000095.1:0-4768 GCA_045644225.1 Christensenellaceae bacterium
CGATGACCTTGGGGCCTTTTTCCGTGAGCATCAGACCAAAGTAGAGGCAGCCCTTGAATGTTCTGTCCTCTGCATTCATCGCGTTCATGGTCGGCAGGAAGATCTTTTCCATGCATTCCTTCGCGATGTCTTCTGTGTAATACGGGTTGGGAGCGATCGTGCCCATGCCGCCCGTATTGAGGCCCCTATCGTTATCCAGTGCGCGCTTGTGGTCCATGGAGGAGATCATCGGGATGACGACCTTGCCGTCCGTAAAGGAGAGCACGGATACTTCGGGACCTGTCAGGAACTCTTCGATGACGACGCTGCTGCCGCTCTCGCCGAAGACCTTGTCTTCCATCATAGAGCGAACTGCTTCTTTTGCATCCTCACGCGTCTCTGCGATAACAACGCCCTTGCCGAGTGCAAGACCGTCTGCTTTGACGACTGTGGGGATGGGAGCTGTCTCGAGATATTCGAGCGCAGCCGCCATGTCCGTGAATACTGCGTATTCCGCTGTGGGAATGCCGTACTTTTTCATCAGATTCTTAGAAAATACCTTGCTGCCTTCGATGATAGCTGCCTTCTTCTCCGGACCGAAGCAGGGTACGCCGATCGCTTCAAGAGCATCAACGCAGCCCAGCACCAGCGGATCGTCCGGCGCTACTACAGCAAAGTCGATCTTGTTTTCCTTCGCGAAAGCGACGATCCCGTCGATATCCTTCGCACCGATCGGCACGCAGGTCGCTTCGCCTGCAAAACCGCCGTTGCCGGGGAGTGCAAAGATCTCCGTGACCTTATCGCTTTCTCTCAGTTTTTTGATGATGGCGTGTTCACGACCCCCGCCGCCAACTACGAGTAATTTCATATTTTTTCCCTCTTTAAAAATTTCCCTGTTTGTTTTTTTATTAGTGATGGAACAGTCTCATGCCCGTGAATGCCATCGCGATGCCGTACTTGTTGCATGTTTCGATAACGAGATCGTCACGGATGGAGCCGCCCGGTTCTGCGATGTAGGAAACACCGCTCTTGCGTGCGCGTTCGATGTTGTCGCTGAAGGGGAAGAATGCGTCACTGCCTACGCTCACGCCTGTGATCGTGGAGAGATATGCCTTCTTTTCTTCTCTTGTGAGCGGAGCGGGCTGTTCTGTGAAGTACTTCTGCCATGCGCCGTCAGCGAGAACGTCGTCACATTCGTCGGAGATGTAAACGTCGATAACGTTGTCGCGGTCTGCTCTGCCGAGGTCTTCCTTGAAGGGCAGTGCGAGAACCTTTTCGCTCTGTCTGAGGTGCCAGATATCAGCCTTGTTGCCTGCGAGACGTGTGCAGTGGATTCTGGACTGCTGACCTGCGCCTACACCGATCGCCTGACCGTCAACTGCATAGCAAACGGAGTTGGACTGTGTATACTTGAGTGTGATGAGTGCAACGATGAGGTCGATCACTGCATCTTCGGGGAGTTCCTTGTTTGCTGTTACGACATTCTTGAGAAGGTCAGCATCGATCTTGAAGTTGTTTCTGCCCTGTTCGAATGTGATGCCGTAAACCTGCTTGCGCTCTGCTTCATCGGGAACGAAGTTCGGGTCAACCTTAACGATGTTGTAGTTGCCGTTTCTCTTTGTCTTGAGGATCGCGAAAGCTTCGTCTGTATAACCGGGAGCGATAACGCCGTCGGATACTTCGCGCTTGATGAGTTCAGCTGTCTTTGCATCGCAGACATCGCTGAGTGCTACCCAGTCGCCGAAAGAGGAAAGTCTGTCTGTGCCTCTTGCACGTGCATATGCACAAGCGAGCGGAGATTCATCGAGACCTTCGATATCGTCTACGAAGCAAGCCTTCTTGAGGTTTTCGGGGAGCTTCTTGCCGACTGCTGCGGATGTGGGGCTGACGTGCTTGAAGGATGTAGCGCAGGGCATGCCTGTAGCTTCCTTCAGCTCTTTTACGAGCTGCCAGCTGTTGAGTGCATCGAGGAAGTTGATGTAGCCGGGTCTGCCGGAGAGGATCTCGATAGGCAGATCAGAACCGTCGTGCATATAGATCTTAGAGGGTTTCTGATTGGGGTTACAACCGTACTTCAGTTCGAATTCTTTCATGTTTGTTCTCCTTAAAACTTTTATAAATTTAAAATTTTTAAATAAAAATTTTATTTCTGATGTTTATTGATCAGTCTGTTCTCAACTTCGCCTGTTGCGAGGTCGATATAACGAACATAAAGGGAGATCTTGTTGTTTTCGTTGAGGTTTTCCCAAAGCATGTTTGTGAATTCGTCGATCGTGCCTTCCATCTTTACGCGTTCGGGTTCGCCCTGGAATGTGGGGATGGGGTTGCCGTCGCAAACGTATGTGTGGATGAAGTGACCGAGACCGTCCTGCGGAACATATTCATAGAAGAATCTGTTGCAAGCTGTACCTTCTGCGTCTGCGCTCTTGAGGATGCTCATCTTATAGGTGAAACTGCCGTCTGCGAGCGTGATCATGCCGCTGATTCTGGGAGTCCAGTTGGGACCGTCGGGCTCGAATTCACGTGTGCGGAGTGCATCTGCGAATGTCTTGCCTTCTGCAACGAAATCACGGATAGTATCTGTCTGGTCACCGTTTGTAACGATGACATTGTTGCCGACAACGCGAACAGGAGCATAGATGATGAGAGAGGGGTCTTCGACCTTGGATGCATCGAAGGGATGCGTCTTCATGTCCTGACCTTCTTCAACGAAGATTCTGTTTCTGCTGTTTTCGCTTCTGCCCATGATGAAGTATGCGAAAACTGCCTTGTTGCCGTTCTGGCCGATCATGATGCCTCTGCCGGGATATGTGTTGTTCTTTAAAAGCTCTGCGGGAGCGTTGATTTCATAAATATTCATGCTGTTGCCTTTCTCTTAGCGATTTCCGCTGCGACGAGTTCCGCAGCCTGCGGCAGGAGCTTCCACTCTGCCTGTTCCATAACCTTTTTCTGGAGTGTTTCGGGAGTATCTTCAGGGGAAATTTCCACTGCCTTCTGCAGAATGATCTTTCCGCCGTCAGGAATCTCATTGACATAGTGCACCGTCGCACCCGTGACCTTTACACCGTAGCTGAGGGCTGCTTCGTGGACATGCAGACCATAGAAGCCTTCGCCGCAGAAAGACGGGATGAGAGACGGATGGATGTTGATGATGCGGTCTGCGAAGTGCGATGTGAAGCGCTCGCTCAGGATGCTCATGAATCCCGCGAGGATGATCATCTCGATGCCGTTTGCTTCGAGAACGGAGATCAGCTCTGTCTCAAAAGCTTCCTGCTGACCCTTCGCCTTCAGTACAACTGCGGAAGCAATACCTGCCTTTGCCGCACGCTCCAGCGCATATGCGTTTTTGTTGTTGGATACGACGAGCGAGAGCTTACCCGAAGGGATCTCTCCGCGGACTTCCGCATCGATCAGCGCCTGCAGGTTCGTTCCGCCGCCGGATACCAGAACAGCGATTTTTGTCTGTTCCATGCCGTTCTCCTTATACGAGGATAACGCCGTCCTCGGATTCAACGATCTCGCCGAGGATATAAGCATCTTCGCCGTTTGCCTTGAGGATCTCAACTGCCTTTTCTGCATCTTCCTTCGCAACGACAGCTGTCATGCCAACGCCCATGTTGAATGTGTTGAACATATCTCTTTCGGGGATGTTGCCTGTTTCTGCGATGAGCTTGAAGATGGGCAGGACCTTAACAGCGCTCTTTTCGATCTTTGCGCCAAGACCCTTGGGGATGCTTCTCGGGATATTTTCATAGAAACCGCCGCCTGTGATGTGAGAAACTGCCTTAACGGTAACTTCTTCAAACAGAGCAAGCATGGGTTTTACATAGATCTTTGTAGGTGTGAGCAGAGTTTCTCCGATGCTCTTGCCGCCGAGTTCTGCGACGGGAGTCTTGAGATCAGCATTCTCAACGTCAAATACCTTTCTGACGAGAGAGAAACCGTTGGAATGAACACCGCTGGAAGGCAGGGCGATGATAACGTCGCCGGGCTTCATGGAGTTCTTATCGAGGACCTTGCTCTTGTCGACAACGCCTACTGCGAAGCCTGCGAGGTCATATTCGTCAACAGGATAGAAACCGGGCATTTCTGCTGTTTCACCGCCGATGAGGGATGCGCCGGACTGTACGCAGCCTTCAGCAACGCCGGAAACGATGTCCGCGATGCGTTCGGGAACGTTCTTGCCGCATGCGATATAGTCGAGGAAGAAGAGCGGCTTTGCGCCAACGCAGATGATGTCGTTTACGCACATAGCAACGCAGTCGATACCGACCGTGTCATGCTTGTCCATCAGGAAAGCCATCTTGAGCTTTGTGCCGACACCGTCAGTACCGCTGACGAGAACGGGCTTTGTGATGCCTGTGAGGTCGAGCTCAAAGAGACCGCCGAAACCGCCGATATCCGAAAGAGCGCCGCCTGTCATCGTGCGGGCGATGTGCTGCTTCATGAGTTCTACTGCCTTATAGCCGGCTGTGATATCTACTCCGGCTTCCTTATAACTTTCGCTGAAACTTTTCATTATTCTTTTCCCTCTCTTTCAGATTTCTTGATCTCAAAACGGTGTTTTTCTCTGGGTTTGGGTTCCGGTGTCGGATAATTGCCGTCGAAGCAAGCTGTGCAGTAATTGCAGTGGCCGCTTTCGCAGGCGAGCTTCTTCGTGTTTTCGATGCTTAAGTAGCCGAGGCTGTCTACACCGATGATCTTCTCGATCTCTTCGAGAGAATGGTTGCAGGCGATAAGCACATCACGGGAAGGAATGTCCGTGCCGTAGTAGCAGGGATTGAGGAAG
>JAZRGP010000096.1:0-3667 GCA_045644225.1 Christensenellaceae bacterium
ACATGGCTACGATCCGACTTCTCCAGACGGACGATGTTCTGGAATACGAGCAGACTGCAGTGAAAAGCCTCGCGCTGTTCCTCTGTGGAAACGAGCTGCTGAACGATCTTTTCTTCGTAGTCTTCCGCACTCTTTGCCGCAAATACCGCAAGGGTATGCGCCTGTTCGATCGCTGCGGACGGAACGAGATTAAACTGTTCCCAGAGCATGGTGCGGTAGGCTTCGTAATGCCTGATCGCCTGTGCAGGCACACCGTTGTTTACCATCGCCTGGATCGTGCATACCGTAAATGCCTCGACCTCGGGAGAGATCGCATATGCATGGCTGCACACGCGGATAACGTCGTCATATTTATTTTCTTCCAGCAGCTGCACGGCAAGCTGACGGCAGGTATCGATATAAATTGTTCTGTAATAGGTGTTCAGATGATCCAGCCACTCCAGAGACATCCCGGGGAGGATCTCTCCGCCATACAGTTCGAATACCTTGAGGCGCATATCGTTGCGCTCCGAGGTATCGGCATTTTTGGATGCATGATAAGCATTGTCGATCTCTTCGACGTCTGTTTCGATCGTGATCGCGGAGTTCCATTCATAGCAGCCTGCCTGCGTCTGCAGCAGATCGGAAACATCGGGAAAAACCGCATGCAGCAGCGTGCGGGTCTTGTGGATCATATTTTTGAGAGAGTTTGCAGGGTCCTTGTTTTCAACCGGCCAGAAATGTTCGATCAGCTCAGCAGAAGAGATCCTGTTTTTGTGATTGAGGATCAGGTATGTGAGGAAAGCCTGAAGCTTTTTCCCCGTGCTGCCGCCCATGTAATCCGTGATCGGCCGCCACGTCCCGTCCTCAGCGAGAACATATATCCCGCCGAACAGTTTGAAGTTGATTTTTTGTTTCATGGTTATCCCCTTATTATAATAACCTTACTGCCATGATTCCCGATCATATCAGCTAAAAAAGTGATATGTGTTTAGTATAAAGGTATTTCACGGATTTCGCAACAAAAAACACCGAAACAAAGGCAAAAAACGGCAATTCGATTTCCCGTATTGCGTTATATTCAATTTATTATCCGTTCGGATCGAAATTTATAACGAACGGACACAAAAAAGAGACACTGCCCCGAAAGAACATTGCCTCTTTTTTAAAATAATAACATAAAATCACGGAACCTGCGGTCCCGCGCCAAAGGGGGTTCCCTTTCCACGCACCGTCCAGCTTCCGTCCTTGCCAACAAAATATGTCCCCGAATCGCAGGTCACGGTGAATCCTCCGCCTTCCGCAGCCGTCACTTCTCCTTCCCTCACCTGCGGCTCAAAAAAAGGCACAAACGGATCATTCAGATCTTTTCCATAAACATAGAGCTGCAGATATTCTTCCTGCCTGCGCTCACTGTCGGATTCCACAAGCAGCGCTACCAGTCCGTCGCTGCTCACAACGCTTTCCCGAACCTCTGCCCCATCAATTTTTTCAAAATGGGCGATCACAGTGTTCAGCAAGCTCGTCCTGTCTGTATTTATCGGATCGATCTTGTTATCCTGCGGTCTTGCGGAGCATGAAGCAAGGCAGAATATCAGGATTATCAGCATAAAAATCACAACCGGTTTTTTCATAAAAAATTCCTCCTGACATCACGAAACTTTCACTATTTAAAATGCCCTGTTATATGCATTATAAAACATTCGATTTCTGTTTTTAAGCGATTTTCCGAATATTCACAGTTTGTTTATACAAAAAGATCCCCGCATCATTATGATACGGGGAGCATATTTCAGTTCAGTTCTTTTTCGATCACACAGTTGTTCTTGATATCCGATACGAGCGCAGTGAGCGCATCCAGCACACGCGGACGGATATCGCCGCCGACCAGCGCGAGCATGATGTCATCGCCCGTGCTGAGCGTGCCGCTGTTCAGCCATACGCGGACATAGCCGATGCCGGGCATAGCCTTCGCCTTTTCCACTGCCGCTGCGAGTTTTTCCGCATCATAGCTGAATTCCATTCCCGTCACGGGCGCACAGGGGATCCCTTCCCTCGCCTGCGCCTTTGCCGTTGCCCGAACGGTACCGTTATGGAACAGATACATCCCGCAATCCTTTGCGCTCGGATCTGCCTTTGCTTCCCTGATCCACGCATCCAGAGATGGGGCTTTCTTCTTTTCGGGCGCACGGACAGTCGATGCACAGTCCGCAGAGCCTTCCGAACGGAGCATATCTACACCATGCTTAATGGGCTTCAGCACTGCGAGGATGTTCTCGCGCGATGCCTTTTCGCTGCCGGGCAGATTCACGATCAGCGATCTGCAGCGAATGCCTGCTGCCGAACGGGAAAGACAGCCCATGGGCGTGATGCGCAGGCTCTCCGCACGCATCGCCTCGGGGATACCGGGTGTCTCGCGCTCGAGGACCGCTCTCGTCGCCTCGGGAGTGATGTCGCGGGGCGAAAAGCCCGTTCCGCCCGTTGTAAGGATGAGATCGAGCTTCATCTCATCACAGCATTCGATGAGCTTCTCCTTGATCATCTCCGCTTCGTCGGGAATGATGGTATAATGCACGACTTCCCAGCCGTTTTCTTCCAGTATTTTCATGAGAGAGGGACCGCTCGTGTCTGTGCGCTCGCCTCTGTAACCTTTGTCGCTTATCGTAATGACCGCCGCAGTATAGCTCATGCTTCGTCCTCCCTAATAAAATCTCCGTGTACGCCGCCTGTCTTGCGGAGCAGCCTGATATCGGAGATGACCATGTCCTTCTGTACCGCCTTGCACATATCATAGACCGTCAGTGCCGCAATGGAAACTGCGCTCAGCGCTTCCATCTCAACACCCGTTTTGCCGTCGCAGGATACCGTCGCACGGATATCCACGCAGCAGCGTTCTTCATCAAGGCTGAGATTCAGGTCGATGCCACCGATGAGGATGGGATGGCACATCGGGATGATATCGGGCGTGCGCTTCGCACCCATTACACCTGCGATCTGCGCTACTGTCAGAACATCACCCTTCTTCATGCCGCCCGACTGAATGAGGCGGAATGTATCGCGGTTGACGAAAACTCTCGCAGCCGCTTCTGCCGTGCGCTCCGTGATGCCCTTTTCGCCGACGTTCACCATCTTCGCGCGGCCTTCGTTATTGAAATGTGTAAAATCCTTTTTTTCTTCGGTATTCTGCATGATAAACTCCGTTATGCCTTCTATATCTTCAAGACCGAATTTCGGCACATCTGCCGCGATCTCCTCGTCCGTCACGACGGCGATATACCGCTCCGCCGCATCGGGAAGTCCCTTTCCGCAGGCCTTTCTGCTGAGTCCGATCTGCCTGAGACCGTTGTGATGCTTATATCCCTCGACGAGGATGATATCCACGCCGCTGATGCTTTTTATAATATCCTCGAGCGAAACACACCGCTGCTCCACGCGTGCGGTCTTTTCCGCAGAGCTGATGACCGTGACCTCCGCGCCTGCCTTTGCATAGCGGTAGGAGTCCTTGCCTTCATGATCGATCTCAAATCGGTGACCGTCATGCTTGATGACTGCAGCGCGAATGCCCTTTTTCGTCATATGCCGAACGATCTTCTCGATCAGCGTCGTCTTGCCCGTGCCCGAATATGCCGCAAAGCCGATAACGGGGATATTTTCCATGTCATCCTCCGATCTTGTTCATGCTTCTGCC
>JAZRGP010000097.1:0-10714 GCA_045644225.1 Christensenellaceae bacterium
GTAAGAAAAGCCAAAGGCGAAAATCAGGATATCAGCGGTGTATATAAAGATGCCGAATCCAAAGGAATTCTCGATCTCTTTTCTCTTAACGGATATTCCTCTTCCCTTTATGCTCCCAACGGCTATTGGGGCGATTCCTACGAAGATTTCCTCAATGCGGTTCGTGCTTCCGAATAATAACAATAAAAATCCCTCTTTCCATGAAAGAGGGATTTTTATTGTCTCTTAACAGTGTCCGAACCTTAGTTCTGGAGATCTGCTGCTTCGACTTCAGCTGCTTCTACAGTAGAGATCGCGCCCTTAGCGAAAACGATCTTTGTCTTGTCGGAGCTTGTTTCGATTGTAACGAGGTCTTCCTTAACGGATACGACTGTACCATAGATACCGCCGATCGTTCTGATTCTGTCGCCAACCTTAACTGCGTCGAGCATCTGCTTGATCTTCTTATCTCTGCGCTTCTGCGGAATGATCATTACGAGGAAGAATACTACGAGGATGATGATCATAAAGATCATGCTACCGCCGCCGCCAGCCTGTGCGCCGTCAGCTGCTGTTGCTGCGCCTGTGCCAGCACAAGAAAACAGTTCTGCGTTCATTATTTAAGTTCCTTTCTATCAATAAATATTAAAAAATATTCATATTGCATTTTATTATACATTACCCAAAGGCAAATGTAAATAGCAATTCCGATTATCCCTTAAAATTCAGCATAAATTCACGCTTGAATTCGGGATAGCAGCCGTCGATGATCGCCTGACGAGCGCGTTCCATCAGTCTGATGGAGAATCTCAGATTGTGGATAGAGAGCAGCACTGCGCCGAGGATCTCGTTTGCCTTGATGAGATGGCGGATATATGCACGGGAGTATGTTCTGCAGGTGTAGCAGTCGCATTCCTCTTCGATGGGCAGGAAGTCATGCGCATATGTCGCGTTTCTGACTGTGAGCCTGCCGTTTTCCACGAGTGCCATGCCGTTTCTCGCAACGCGTGTCTGCAGCACGCAGTCGAACATATCAACGCCTCTTTCAACGCCTTCCAGCAGGCAGTCTGCCGTACCGACGCCCATGAGGTAACGCGGCTTGTTCTCATCGAGATACGGAACGGTGTGCTCCAGCATCTCATACATGAGGTGCTTGGGTTCGCCGACGGAGAGACCGCCGATCGCATTTCCGGGGAAGTTCATGGAGTTGATCGCCTTAGCACTCTCTCTGCGGAGATCCTTATACATACTGCCCTGAACGATGCCGAAAAGTGCCTGATCTTCGCGTGTTTTCGCCTTGATGCAGCGCTCTGCCCAGCGGTGTGTGCGCTCCATGGAGCGAGCTGCATAGTTATAATCCGCAGGATACGGAACACATTCGTCGAACGCCATCATGATATCCGAGCCGAGGGACGTCTGGATCTCGATGGACTTTTCGGGTGTGATCATATGCGGAGAGCCGTCAAGATGGCTGCGGAACAGCGCACCCTGCTCTGTCAGCTTGCGGATCTGACCAAGGCTGAATACCTGGAAGCCGCCGCTGTCCGTAAGGATAGGCTTATCCCAATTCATAAATTTATGCAGACCGCCTGCCTCTTCAATGATCTGCGTACCGGGTCTCATGTAGAGGTGGTAGGTATTGGAGAGGATGATCTGCGAACCGATCTCCTTGACCTGTTCGGGTGTGAGCGACTTTACAGTTGCCTGCGTGCCGACGGGCATGTATACGGGAGTTTTGATATCGCCGTGCGGTGTATGCAGGATGCCTGCACGCGCACCTGTATGCGGACATTTTGCTACTACTTCAAATTCAAACATATTCTTAATTCCTTATTCTTCGATTGTTTTCGACTTTTTTCTGTTTTTGATCAGCTTCTCTGCCGCATCAACGATCTTATTCGCAGCATAGCCGAGGATCGCACCAAGCGCGATGCCTGCGAGGATGTCCGTAAGATAATGCACATACACATACAGACGGGAGAATGCGATCACCGATGCCATTACGACCGCGGGGATCCAGAGCCATTTCTTTGCCTTGCCGAAGACGAGCGCCATCGCACCCGAGAAGGATACCGCAGTATGACCCGACGGGAAGGAATAGCTCGACGGAAGCTCTACAAGAACTTTCGCGGCGGGGTTCACGATGAAGGGTCTCGGTCTCGCGATGAGCGGCTTCAGGATCTTGTTGCAGATGATGCCATCGAGCGCAAGTGCAAGCAGCAGCGCGATGCCGAGCTTTCTCGTCTTTTTAAAGAGCAGCAGCACTGCACCGAGGATGATCCATATCTCACCGTTGTTGGAGAAGGACGTCAAAACAGGCATAACCGCATCGCCGAGGGGCGTGCGTACGCAGTTCTGGATCCAGTCAAGAAACTGTATTTCAAATCCCATTTCCGTTTCTCCTTTACAGTATCATCATCGCATCGCCGAAGCTGAAGAATCTGTAGTTTTCCTGCTTCGCCGTTTCGTAGAGCCCAAGGATGGTTTCTTTTCCCGTAAGCGCCGCAACGAGCATTACGAGCGTGCTCTCGGGGAGGTGGAAGTTCGTGATCAGCTTATCCACGCACTTGAATTTATATCCCGGATAGATGAAGATCTCGGTATTGCCGCTCATTGCGTGCAGGATGCCGTCCTCTGTGGAAGCGCTCTCCAGCGTACGCACGGATGTCGTGCCTACTGCGAAGATCCTGCCGCCCTTTGCGCGGGCTTCGTTGACCTTCTGCGCAGCTTCTTCCGTAACCGTGAAGAACTCACTGTGCATCTTATGATCCTTTACGTCATCTACCTTTACGGGACGGAATGTACCGAGGCCGACATGCAGCATGACTTCAACGATCTCAACGCCCATCGCCTTGATCTCTTCCATCAGCTGCGGAGTGAAATGCAGACCCGCAGTCGGTGCAGCCGCGCTGCCTTCCTGCTTCGCGTAAACCGTCTGATAGCGGCTCTTATCCTGCAGGCGCTCCGTGATATACGGAGGCAGCGGCATCTGACCGAGCTCATCGAGAACCGCCTCAAAGATACCGTCACAATGGAACTTTACCTTGGATACGCCGTCCTCACCCTTTGCGAGGATCTCTGCACAGAGCTTGTCCGAAAAATCAACGTAATCACCGATGCGGAGCTTCTTGCCGGGGCGCATGATGATCTCCCATACGTCCAGCTCAAGCTTCTTCAGCAGCAGAAACTCCACTTCCCTGCCGCCTTCGCGCTTTTTGCCGAAAAGCCTTGCGGGGATTACCTTTGTATTATTGATAACGAGCACGTCGCCTGCTCTGAGATATTCCTTGATATCGCGGAACACGCGATGAGTCACCGTATCCGCCTCTCTGTCATAAACCATCAGCTTGGAGCTGTCGCGCGGTTCTACGGGTGTCTGCGCGATGAAAGACTCGGGCAGATCATAGTAAAAATCATGTGTATTCAAATTCCGTTATTCCTCTCAGTTTTCGTACTTCAGTCCAAGATGCTTATATGCAGCTTCCGTCGCCATGCGTCCCTTGACCGTGCGCATGATCAGACCCTGCTGCATCAGGAAAGGCTCATAGACATCTTCGATGGTATTGGGATCCTCGCCCGTTGCTGCGGCGAGCGTATCCAGACCGACGGGCCTGCCCTTGAACATCACGATGATGGTCTCGAGGATCCTGCGGTCGACATGGTCAAGACCGAGATCATCGATCTCCAGCATGCGCAGCGCAGCATCAGCCGTCTTTTTATCGATCACACCGTTGCCCACGATCTGCGCATAGTCGCGCACTCTGCGAAGCAGGCGGTTTGCGATACGGGGTGTTCCACGAGAGCGGCGCGCGATCTCAATGGCACCGTCTTTTTCGATATTGATGCCGAGGATGCGTGCAGAACGCTCGATGATGAACGTAAGATCCTCGGTCGTATAAAGCTCCAGGCGGTTGATCACGCCGAAGCGGTCACGGAGCGGCGCAGTCAGCATGCCTGCTCTTGTCGTCGCACCGACGAGTGTAAATTTCTTCAGGTCAACGCGCAGAGAACGTGCGCTCGGTCCCTTACCGATGATGATGTCGTAGACAAAGTCCTCCATCGCGGGATAAAGCACTTCCTCGACACTCGCATTCAGTCTGTGGATCTCGTCGATGAAGAGCACATCGCCTTCCTCGAGGTTTGTCAGCAGCGCCGCAAGGTCGCCTGCTCTCTCGTTCGCAGGACCCGATGTGATGCGGATATTGACGTTCATCTCGTTTGCGATGATGTGCGCAAGTGTGGTCTTGCCGAGTCCGGGAGGACCGTATAACAGAACATGGTCCAGCGCCTCACCGCGTTCCTTTGCGGCATTGATGAATATGCGCATCTTCTCCTTGACCTTGTCCTGACCGATATATTCTTCAAGGGCATGCGGACGGACGCTGAACTCCGCAGTTCTGTCTTCGTCACGCGCAAAGCCCGATATGATCCTTGTATCGATATCCATAATCTCTCCTTCTTACATCGCTAGCCGCTTCAGCGCCATCAGCGTGAGTTCCTCCGCGGTATCTCCCAGCGCCGTTACTGCATTGACCGCAGAAACCGCCTCTGCCTTGGTGTATCCGAGTCCCATGAGCGCCTCGATCGCTTCTGTCTGCGGTGTTTCCGCACCTGCCGTGACTGCCGCAGAAACTTTTGCATCTTTGGGCGAACCGATCGCATCCGAGATATCCACGCGGTCCTTGAGCTCCAGAATAATGCGTCCCGCGGTCTTGGGTCCGATGCCGTTCACACGGGAGAATGCCTTTGCATCCTGCGCAAGCAGTGCCGTCGCGATGTCCTGCACCGTCATGCCCGAGAGGATGCTCTGCGCTGCCTTGGGACCAACGCCCGAGATGGAGATGAGCTTCTCGAACATGCTCTTCTCCTGACGTGTCTCAAATCCGTAGAGCGACATCTCGTCCTCTTTCACGATCAGCACGGTATACAGCAGCATCTCCGTCAGCGAAGCAGCCTCCTCCGCGGTACGCGAAGGTGTATTGATATGGTATCCGACTCCGTTTACGTCGAGATCCACTGCGTTTTCTTCAATATATGCGATTTTTCCTCTGATAAAAGAATACATATGCTTTCCTTAGATGATAATATTTAAAATCAACTTAAACATGAACGCTGATAATGGCGGGTATTAGCGTCGGTCAATACTTGAATGTCTTTTCAAATGCCCTGCTCTGCGCATGCGTGATCGCAACCGCAACCGCGTCCGCCGCGTCATCGGGACGAGGAACCTGCTTTAAGCCAAGGATGGTCTTGACCATCGCCTGGACCTGCAGCTTATCCGCTCTGCCGTATCCCACGACCGCCTGCTTGACCTGCAGCGGTGTGTATTCATAGATCTCATTGCCGAGCTTCTTATAAGCCGCCGTAACGAGCACGCCTCTTGCATGCGCAACGTTGATGCCTGTAGTGACGTTCTTCGCAAAGAACAGTTCCTCAAAGGCAACTGCCTGCGGATTAAAACGGTCGATCAGCGCAAGCATGGAATCATAGATAATGTCCAGCCGCTCAGGCAGTTTCATGCCTGCAGGCGTGAGGATCGTTCCGTAGTCGATCAGCCGCATTTTATTCGCATTGTCTGTTTCGATCACCCCATAGCCGATCGTCGCAAGGCCGGGGTCGATTCCCAAAACGATCATAACTGCCTCCATTCCATACTCCCTTATATCATATAAAAAAATTAAAGAAATTGCAAATTTTTCTGCAAAAACGATTAATCCGTGGTATCATTGGTATATAATTACAAAATAAGCGAATCGAGGAGTGTTTCATGCAGGAATTTTTTCAGAATCTGATGCTGTTTCTGGACAGCGGATCTGTGTTTGTATATATCTTTATCTTTGTCGGCAAGATCGCCGAAGTCGCTATCTCTACGCTGCGCATGATGCTCATCAACCGCGGCGAAAGGCTGATGGGTGTCGTTGCGGCGATCCTCGAATACACGCTCTGGATCTTCGTCACGGCTTCCGCCATCACAAACTTCCAGGATGACCCCATGAAGGTCGTCGTGCTGATCATTGCCTTTGCGCTCGGCAACCTCACGGGCTCGATCCTCGAGGAAAAGCTCGCTTTCGGTCTCTGCACGCTCTCCGTCGTTGCGATGAATTACGAACGCGCTCAGAAGATCGCTCATGAGCTGCGCTACGCAGGCTATGCCGTGACGATCATGGAGGCAGAGGGCATCAACGGCAACAAGCGAGAGGTCCTCACCATTACCGCACGCAGAAAGTTTGTCAACGAGATCATCCGCCTTATCAACAAGACCGATCCGCACGTCATGATCACGATCGCCATGACCTCTTCCGTCAAGGGCGGTTTCCTCAAAGACAAGGTGAAAAAGAATCAGCTCGATCTCGCGGACTTCCTCGCAGAGCACCCTGCTCCTCAGGAAGATGAACCTGCCGAAACGGAAGAACTTTGACAAAACCGTTATTTTTATGTAATATAACTACGCTATGATACTGAGAACGCTTACACCCGCGGACATCCCGCAGCTGAAAAAAATATGGAAAGATACCTTCCACGATACCGACGGTTTCCTGGACTGGTATTTTGATGCGCGGTTTTTCCCCGATCATTCTGTCTGTGCCGAAGAGAACGGCAGGATCGTAAGCGTCTGCCATATCCTGCCAGCAAGGCAGTACCTTCGCGGAAGAGTTCTTCCCTGCGGACTGCTGAACGGCGTAGCAACCCTGCCCGAATACCGCGGCAGAGGGATCATGAAGCAGCTTATCCGCTTCCTCTATCCCCTGCTTTCCGATCAGGGCATTTATCTGATGCCGAATACTCCTGCGGCTTTCGCGATCTACGAGCCCTGCGGTCATTATCCCGCATCGGGTGCTGTATCCGTCGATTCCGCAGAAGCCCGCAATATGCCCGCAGATGTTTCCGTCTGCATGCTCGATGCATCCTCTGCGGACAGGCTCTATGCGATTTATTCCGCAAATGCTCCAAGATATTCGGCAATGCTCTGCCGCAGCAAAGAGGAGTTCATGCGAAAGATGTCGGAATACACCGTAGACGGAGCGGAAGTCTTCCTGCACGAAAGAGGCTACGCGATCCTCGCGGAAGCAGAAGAAGCCTTCCTCTGCCCCGAGATCATCGCCGCGGATACCGAGGCATACCGAATGCTTGCCGATGCGCTCTTCTCCCGTGCTTTTCCCAAAAAGCTCAAGGGAAAGTTCCCTGCGGATGCATTCCCCGAGATCCCGCCGCAGCCGCGAAGCGTTCTCGGCATAACAGATATCGCTGCGCTGATCCGCGAAATGCAGTTTGATCTGCCCGTGACCATGGAGATCAACGATGCCTTCTATCCCGAAAACAGCGGACTTTACAGCCTCGGCAGCGACCCTCCCGCAGAGACCGCGGATGTTTCCATCTCTGTCGGCGGTTTTGCCGAATGGATTTCAGGGTATAAAAATATCGAGGAGACCGACGCCGTTCTGCATACGGACTGCGCGCACCTCTTCCCCAAAAAGCAGCTTTGCTTTACAAATGATGACTATTGATACGGAGCCATTTTTATGGAGTTTAAAAAGATAACAAGAGAAACGATGCCCATCCTGAAGAAGTATTTCTCGGCATGGGATATCGAGAATGCTGACTATAATTTTACAACACTTTACCTCTGGGGACGTCACGGCAAGATCCGCTATGCCGAAGAAGACGGAGCGTTGTTCCTGTTCTATACCTTCCCCGCTAAACCTGCTTTCTTCACGGCGCCTATCCCGATCACGAGAGACTGCGACTATAAAAAGCACCTCGACCGCGCGATCGAAGAAATGCGCAATATGGGATGCAAGCCCAGCTTCCGCTCTGTCGCACCGCCGTTTGAACAGCTCATCCGCGAGGCTTATCCCGATATGGAGCTGACTTTCACACGCGATGCCTGCGATTATATCTATGCGACCGAGAGCCTGATGACCCTCAAGGGCAAAAAGCTCCATGCCAAGCGCAACCACATCAACAAGTTCCTGGATGCGCAGCATAACTGGGAATACTGCTCCATCAACGAGAGCAACCTGCACGAATGCATGGCGCTTTATAACGACTGGGTTGAAACCAAGGATGAATCCACCATCGAAGAATATGACGAGCGCATCACCGTCGAGCTTGCGATCAAGCATATGACCGAACTCGGACTCGTCGGCGCTGCGATCCGCATCAACGGTAAGATCCGTGCATTCACTGTCGGTGAACACGTTTCCGAAGATCTCGCACTGATCCATATTGAGAAGGCAGATGCCGAGGTCAACGGACTCTATCCGCTCATCAACCGTGAATTCATCACGCACGAATTCCCGAATACCAAATTCGTCAACCGCGAGGATGACATGGGCCTTGAGGGACTGAGAAAAGCCAAGCTCTCCTATCAGCCTCTCAGACTCATCGAAAAATATCAGCTGGATTTTGACTAATTTAAAAGGAGTATCGATTCGATACTCCTTTTTATTATTGAGTTTATTAATATAATTTCTTCTGAGCAATCAACACTCCGTCTGCATATATCTCTCGAACTCCATAAAACCCTCTGGGTTCTCCCACAACAATATACTGCACACCATTTACTCTCGCAGAAAGGGAAAATTCCACACTTCTTACGATAGTCTTAACCTCTGCATAAACAAAATCGTTAATGACCAATTCCGTCATGTTCTTGACCTGATCGATGCGCACCCTCATACCATTGTGTTCTGCAGATGCCAGTGTCTTTCTTCCGCGAACAGCCTCAGCTGCTCTCAGCGGAACTGCTTCCGGTTCATTCTCATGCCGTTCGAGCGTCGACTGAGCCACTACCTGAGGAGTGATTTTTTGATCATAGAGCTCTTTTTCACAGTATTCTTTGCCGTATCTCATGCCCGAAACCAAATATATTGTGATCCAGACATGGAAAACAACATCGATAATCGCTCCGAACCCTACTTCAAAGATAAAAACGAATCCGAAGATCATCGACAGCCAGTCGATAACAAACCATACAAACGCAACGATCATCCACCCGCTTCTCTTCTTGGAAAGGAAATAACACAGTACATATACTCCAAGCGAGAGCACGCCGAGAATTACTCCAATCACCGTCACCGCAGGAAGATACCACATCTCACCAATATACGAACCCAATACAACAAAAATCTGCGGAAGTGAAGCCGAGAATAAAAATGTAATTCCCGAATTCAGCAGAAGCAGAATCATATTGATCGCCGTAAAAAGAATAACTAAAAGCAAATTCGAACGCGCAGATTCATACTTTCTTTTAACCTGAATATCCATAACACCCTCCTCAATGTTTAAAACTAGTATATAGAATATAACATGATGACCAAAAAATCACAATAACATTTTTCTTCTGTGCATATCGTTTAATTTCTGCGCATATCGTGATACAAACAAAGCTCGATTCGGAGGAAAATATGACGAACACCAATATTTATAAGGATATTCAAGACCGCACAGGCGGCGATATATACATCGGCGTGGTGGGACCCGTCCGCACGGGCAAATCCACCTTTATTGCAAAAATGATGGAGCATCTCGTCCTGCCGGGTGTTTCGGACGAAAACATCCGCGCACGCATGATCGACGAGCTTCCGCAGAGCAGTCAGGGGCAGACCATCATGACCACGCAGCCGAAGTTCGTTCCCGACCGCGCCATCTCCGTCAATATCGACGATATCGCAGAGCTGCGCATCCGCATGATGGACTGCGTGGGTTATATGATCCCCGGAGCGCAGGGCTCTACGGAGGACGGCAGTCCGCGTATGGTGCGAACACCGTGGTTTGATCATGATATTCCCTTTGAGCAGGCTGCTGAGATCGGCACGAGAAAGGTCATCACGGACCATTCCACGATCGGCATCGTCATGACGACAGACGGTTCCATCGCGCAGATCCCGCGGGAGAATTACGTCTCTGCAGAGGAAAAGGTCATCAGCGAACTCCGAGAGCTCGGCAAGCCCTTTGTCATCATCTTGAATTCCGTAGATCCCGATTCTCCCGCTGCAAAATCACTGCAGAAGGAGCTGTCGGCTAAATACGCGGCAACAGTACGGCTGATGAACGTGCTCCGCTTTACAAAACACGATATCGAGCAGCTGCTTTCGGATATCCTCTATGAATTTCCCGTAAAGAGCATCGAATTCTGCGTTGCAAAATGGCTGCTTGCGCTGCCGAAGGATCATCCCATCCTCGCGGACCTGATCGAAAAGATCTCCGCCGCGACCGCAGGCATCTCTCATATGCGTGACTACGAAAAGCTCTCCGCACCCATTATGGAAAGCGAATACGTCTCTGCCTGCTTGCCCGAGAGCATCGCACTCGGCAGCGGATGCATCAATGCATCGGTACGCATCGATGACGGGCTTTTCTATCGCGTACTCGGTGAGGAATGCGGCTGCGAGATCCGCGATGAACGGCATCTCTTCTCCATCACCAAGGAGCTCGTCCATGCCAAAAAGCATTACGACCGCCTCAAGAATGCCATCTCCACCGTCAAGCAGACGGGCTACGGCATCGTCTCCCCTACGCTCTCGGATCTCTCCATCGAGGAACCCGAAGTATTTGAGCAGGCGGGAAAATTCGGCGTACGCATCCACGCAGGCGCGCCTACACTGCATATGATCCGCGTCGATGTGGAGACAGACGTCTCCCCGATCATCGGCTCGGAGGCACAGGCGAATGACTTCATCTCCTATCTGCTCAAGGATCCCGAAGGCATGTGGGAGACGGATATCTTCGGCAA
>JAZRGP010000098.1:0-3436 GCA_045644225.1 Christensenellaceae bacterium
CTTCCTGATAAAGCATCGTGCCGTATGTGCTGCGCAGCTTATGCGGGGTGATCTTCTTTAACGGAGCGGCTATTTTAGCGTACTTTTTCACAAGATTTGCCACCGCTTGGACCCCGATCCGCTTATTCTGCATCGATAAAAATAGGGGAGAGAGGTGCAACGTCTCCTGCAGTTCACGTTCTTCGAGATAATCTTCAATAACGTGCAATGTTTCATAGTCAAAATACAGAATTGACTGATTTCCGCCCTTACGAGTGATCTTAAGGCACATGTTTTTGAGGTCGATATCCGTAATATTGAGTCCAACCAGCTCGCTGACGCGCATTCCGGTTGTTAAAAAAATCACAATTATAGCAAGATCACGTTTTACGGTCTTTCTATGATATGCAAGCTGCTTTTCCGTAAGCCCGTCACCGGATTCGATCACGCGGATCAGCTCAGCAACTTCCGCAGGATCAAGGCGGATAATGACCTTATCGTGGAGCTTTGGCATGGCAAGCAGCTGCGCAGGATCATCCGTGATCAGCTCATTTTTATATAAATACTTGAATAAGCTGCGTAAACTTGCGATTTTACGGGCTTTGCCGCGTTCGGAGTTTTCGTGTTCGATCTCGTCACGCGTAATATAAAAGCTGAGGTAATCGACGTATCGTTCAAGGTCCGAGAGTTTCAGTCCATCAAGAGCAGAAGCCTTGATCCCATAAAGAGGGATCCCTGCGAAAGATACGTGCTCAGACGTAAGATACTTCAGAAATACACGCGTATCATAAGCATAGTTAAGGCGCGTCAAAACAGAAGTCGTATTTTCAACAGAACGAAGAAAATCAGTAAACCAGATCGGGAGTTCCTGCTGAATATTTCTGATCTTCATTAAATTATCGATATTTCGTTGTTCGAAGTAGGTGCGCTCAGCCATAATATATCACTCCTTATAACATTATTATAGCATATACCCTGCTCTTTCCGCAATAACTATTTGAAAAACTTGTGTTTTGCGTATAGTTTAATATTCTTCTCTATTTCTTAAAAATAAAAAGCCTCAGGCCGTTTGACCCAAGGCTTCGGATAGATTATTTCAAAAAGCGCTGTCTGATCGCAGCTTCATCCTTCATCGGACCGACGTATACCCCGCTTAAGTTATCCACGCGGAAGAATGCATCGATCGCATCGTTGATCTGCGGCATCGTGATGGAATCGAGTCCCGTGAGAACATCGGTCTCCGTAAGATAAGTATTGCGGAGCAGCATGTTCTTGCCGATGCTGTTCATCTTTGCGGACATGCTCTCCTGTGCAAGGATATAGTTGCCCTTGAGCTGAGCTTTTGTATTCTCCAGCTCATCTGCGGAAATTCTGAAGTCCTTCAGGATATCGATGATCGCATCCGTTACACATTCCGTATTTTCGGGAGAGTTGCCGGAATATACAGTCAACGCGCCTGCACCCGAATACAGCGAAGAATAGCTGAATACGGAATAAGCCATGCCGAACTCTTCCCTGATCTTCTGGAACAGTCTCGAGGACATGCTTCCGCCGAGAATATTCGAGATCGCAGAGATCGTGAACTTTCTCGGATCAAGATAGGAATATGCCTGCATCGCGATGCAGATATTCATCTGTTCTGTATCCTTTTCGACATGCAGGAAAGAGGGCTGCGGCTTCCAGTCAGCAGGAACCGTGCATATCTCCCCTACCGTCTCGTGCGGCAGCTTGGAAAGCTGTGCCTCGAGATCCTCGATCAGCATATCAACATCAACATTACCGACTGCAACGACAACTGTGCGTTCTGCAGTATAGAAACGGTCCATATATGCCTTGATATCAGCCTTTGTGAAGCGTCTGATATTCTCCGCAGGTCCGAGGATCGTCTTGGAAAGCTCTGTTCCGCGGAAGAACTCTTCACTGATCTTATCATGCGCTACGTCATCAGGTGTGTCATTGCTCATGTTGATCTCTTCGATAACAACACCGCGCTCCTTATCGAGCTCCTTCTCAAGGAATGTGGAATTGCAGACCATATCCGTAAGAACATCCGTTGCAACGCGCTGCTTTTCATCGATGACCTTCGCATAGAAGCATGTGAATTCCTTCCCTGTAAATGCGTTCATCTGACCGCCGATGTTGTCGATCTCGGATGCGATATCAAGGTATGTTCTCTTTTCCGTTCCCTTGAAGAGCATATGCTCGATATAATGCGAAATACCGTTTGTGGACGCATCTTCGCAGACCGAGCCTGCCTTGACCCAGATACCGAGTGTGACAGAGCGGATCTCGGAGAGTTTTTCGATTACGACGCGTACGCCGTTGGAAAGTGTTTTTTCAATAAACATATTTCACCTTAAAGAGCAAACCCGCCAATGATTTTGACGGGTTTGTTGAATTTTTATAAATTAGTCTTCATCCGCGTTGAGTTCTTCCATCTTAACACCCTTGTGGATGAGGTTGATTCTGTTCTGCTTATCGATTTCGAGAACCTTTACGAGGAAGTCATCACCAACGTTTACAACATCTTCTACCTTCTCTACTCTCTTGAAGTCGAGCTTGGAGATGTGGCAGAGGCCTTCTTTACCGGGGAGAAGCTCTACGAATGCACCGATCGGGATGATGCGAGTAACTTTACCCATGTAAACCTGACCTACTTCGATATCCTTAGCGATACCCATGATGATCTTCTTAGCCTTCTTAGCAGCTTCGTCATCGGGAGTGGAGATAAATACTCTGCCGTCGTCTTCGATATCGATCTTAACGCCTGTTTCTTCAATGATCTTGTTGATCATCTTACCGCCTGGTCCAATTACCTCGCGGATCTTTTCGGGATTGATCGTGAACTGCATGATCTTGGGAGCCCACTTGGAGAGGTTCGGGCGAGCTTCGGAGATAACTTCGTTCATCTTGCCGAGGATGTGCATTCTGCCGCGCTTAGCCTGTGCAAGAGCTCTTTCGAGGATCTCTCTGTCGATACCCTTGATCTTGATGTCCATCTGGATCGCTGTGATACCGTCTTCAGTACCTGCAACCTTGAAGTCCATGTCGCCGAGGAAGTCTTCCAGACCCTGGATGTCTGTGAGGACGATTACCTTACCGTCGTGCTTCATAAGACCCATAGCTGTACCTGCAACGGGCTTCTTAAGCGGAACACCTGCATCCATAAGTGCCATGGAGCTTGCGCAGATGGAAGCCTGAGATGTAGAACCGTTGGAGCTTACGACTTCGGATACGGCACGGATCGCATAGGGGAATTCTTCTTCAGAGGGAAGCATCGGGAGGATCGCTCTTTCAGCGAGAGCACCATGACCGATCTCACGACGGGAAGCGCTGCGGAGGGGCTTAGCTTCGCCTGTGGAGTACGGCGGCATGTTGTACTGGTGCATATATCTCTTGAATGTTCCATCGGAGATGCCGTCCAGAGACTCACCTTCGCTGATGGAACCGAGCGTTA
>JAZRGP010000099.1:0-2420 GCA_045644225.1 Christensenellaceae bacterium
GAACTCGTTCTGGAGAACCGCGACAAACTCTACTTCCCTCGCGGCGCATCCTACCCGCCCACACATACCTTCCGCGCAGTATTCGAGCGTCAGGATATCCCGCTGACCGAATACGGTCCCGAAGATGACCATCATACTTTCGATAAGATGGTGCTCTGGTATGAGCCCGAGCGCGATGTCGAAAAATTCATGGACCTCTTCCGTCCCGACCTCGGCTATATCCGCCGAGCACCGAACTTCCTGGAGATCCTCCCCGACCGCCATTCCAAGGCTACGGGTATCGATCGACTGTTAGGTCATCTCGGTATGGATCTCGAAGATACTCTCTCCATCGGCGACTCTACAAACGACCTTCCCATGCTCAAGCATACAAAGGAATCCGTCGCCATGGGCAACAGCCATCCCGATGTCTTCCAATATGTTACTTACACAACATCCGACATCCACGACGACGGCATCTGGAACGCACTCAAACACTATGAATTAATTTAAATGGAGGCTATATAATGAACGGAAAAATGATCCAGCAGGTTATGACTGCTCCCAAGAACATCACCTTCCGTGAGATCGATATCCCCAAGCCCGGTCCCGATCAGGTTCTCGTTAAGATCAAGAGGATCGGCGTCTGCGGCAGTGATATCCATGTTTACCACGGACAGCACCCGTATACTTCCTACCCCGTAACGCAGGGTCACGAAGTTTCCGGCAAGATCGTTGAACTCGGCGAATATGTAAAAGACCTCAAGGTCGGTCAGCGTGTCACGATCGAGCCTCAGGTATTCTGCGGCCGCTGCCATCCCTGCCTGCACGGCAAATACAACCTCTGCGAAAACCTCAAGGTAATGGGCTTCCAGACAACAGGTACGGCAAGCGAATATTTCGCAGTGGATTCTTCCAAGATCACTCCTCTTCCCGAGGGTATGTCCTATGACGACGGTGCAATGATCGAGCCTCTCGCAGTTACTGTCCACGCAGCAAAGCGCTTCCCCGAGATCAAGGGCGCTAAAGTCCCAATCCTCGGTGCAGGCCCTATCGGTATCCTGCTCGTTCAGGCTGTCAAGGCTTGCGGCGCTGCAGAAGTCCTCGTTACGGATATCTCGGATTACCGCCTCGAGCTCGCTAAGAGCCTCGGTGCTGACTATGCCGTTAATACGAAGGATGCTGACTTCGCTAAGGTCATCACAGATGCTTTCGGTCCCGATAAGGCAGACGTCATCTATGACTGCGCAGGCACGGATATCACCATGAATCAGGCGATCCAGAATGCTCGCAAGGGCAGCACGATCATCCTCGTCGCTGTTTTCGCCAATATGGCAAATGTCGACCTCGCTAAGCTCAATGACTCCGAGCTCGACCTCAATACGACCATGATGTACCGCCATGAAGACTATGTCGATGCACTCAAGTTCGTAAACGAAGGCAAGATCCAGCTTGCTCCGCTCGCTACGGCGCATTTCCCCTTTGCGGAATACGACGCAGCATACAAATACATCGATGCAAACCGCGAATCCACGATGAAGGTCCTCATCGATGTAGACCCCATTGACGACTGATCAATCATAAAAATAATATCTTTCAGGAGGAACAAATAATGTATTTAAATGAGATTTTTGGCTTAACAGGTAAAACAGCAGTAGTTACAGGCGGCGGTCAGGGCATCGGTCAGGTCGTAGCAGTCGGTCTTGCTAAGGCAGGCGCAGAAGTTGTTATCGTCTGCAGAAGCGGCGCTGACGAAACCATCCGTCAGATCGAAGAAGTAGGCGGCAAGGCTTATTTCGTAAAGTGCGACGTTACAAAAGAAGCTGAAGTTGTAAACGCAGTTGCTGAGATCATCGAAAAGTCCGGCAAGATCGACGTCCTCTTCAATAACGCAGGTATCTGCTATCACAAGAAGGCGATCCTCCTCGAAGGCGAAGACCTCAAGGGTCATAACGACGGCGAAGCTACATACGACGAATGGAGAAACGTTCTCGATGTAAACCTCACAGGCGAATACATCATGTCCGTAGAAGTTGCTAAGACAATGATCAAGAAGGGCATCAAGGGCAGCATCATCAACATGGCTTCCATGTCCGGTACGATCGTAAACGTTCCGCAGTGCCAGGCTTCCTACAACGCTTCCAAGGCAGCTGTTATCCATATGTCCAAGTCCCTCGCGATCGAATGGGCAGAATACGGCATCCGTGTTAACTCCATCAGCCCCGGCTACGTCGGCACACCCATGTCTCAGCCTCCGTTCGTTCATCAGGAACTCCTCGATGCATGGTATCCGCTCTTCCCGCTCGGCAGAATGGCTAAGCCCGAAGAACTCATCCCCGCGATCCTCTACCTTGCTTCTCCCGCTGCAGGCTATACAACAGGCAGCGATATCATCGTAGACGGCGGCTATTCCATCATCTGATCCTTTCGGAGGAAAAGCA
>JAZRGP010000100.1:0-6325 GCA_045644225.1 Christensenellaceae bacterium
GAGGTCTAATATTACCGAATAATCCCAACTATGACGAAAAATGTATTATTATCAGGGTAATCAAGTCAGGAGATGGAAAATTATGGAAAACCAGATCAAAGAAACACTGCGCGCATTGGGGATTACGACAAACTATTACGGCTTTTACAGAACGATCGCGGCGGTGGAGCTCGTGCTGGAGAACAGCGAACGTCTGCAGTCCGTCACGCGGGAGATCTACTGGGTGATCGCGGCAGACTGCGGATGCAAACGATCTGCCGTGGAGCGCAACATCCGCACAGTCATCCAGCGCGCATGGCGGGTCAATCCGCAGCGGCTGATCCGCATGGCAGGATATCCGCTGACAGAGGCACCGACAGCATCGGAATTCATCGAGATCATCGCAAATTATGTCGAGCGCAACCGCGCATGAAAAAAGAGATACTCAGGTATCTCTTTCTTCTTTTGCAATATAACCTTTTCGGATGTTTTCCTGCAGGATGCGGTCGGTCAGCTGATAGAGGATCTCGGAACCTTCCGCGGTTTTGGACTGCCGCGCATATACCTGCTTTGCATTGACTTTATGCTCCAGCCAGTCTCCGCCATCGTTGCTGTGGTTCAGCAGAAGCGGCTGGAAGTTATCCATCGCGTGGGCAAATTTTGCCTCGGGAGTGCGGTTTTCTTCGAACTCATCGAAGAGCGCGACGAGCTTCTGCTTCTGATCGGGCGGCAGCAGGGAGTAGATGCGTTCCTTTGCGGCATCCTCGCGTGCCTGCTGGGTCTTCAGCCCTTCTTCATCGTATGCATAGGTGTCGCCTGCGTCGATCTCCACGACGTCGTGGATAAGGCACATCATGATGACCTTCAGGATGTCGACGGGCTCGTTGGAATACTCCTGCAGCAGGTATGCCATGATCGCCATGTGCCATGCGTGCTCGGAGTCATTCTCCCTTCTTCCGTGACCCGAGAGGTGGGTCTGGCGGAAGATATTCTTTTCTTTATCGATCTCCAGTATAAAGGAGAGCTGCTGTTTTAAGCGGTCATCCATCGGAGGTTCTCCGTCAAAGCGCAGCGAGGTCTGCAAAGTCCTGCTTGAGATGCTGATAGAGAGACTTGTAGATGCCGTAGAACTTTTCGTATTCCGCAGCTTCCGCAGGATCGGGAGAAACGCTGCTGTTCGTGCGGATCATAGCCGCGCATGCGCTTTCCACGCTCTCGTATAATCCTGCGCCAACACCCGCGAGGATGGCAACGCCCATCGCAGGACCTTCGTCGTTTTCCAGTGTATATACGTCGCATCCGTAGAGCGTGCAGAGCATCTTTCTCCAGAGCTCGCTTCTTGCGCCGCCGCCGCAGGCATACATCTTCTCCGTGCGGATGCCCATTTCCTTGAATACTTCAACGCAGTCGCGCTGAGAGAACGCAACGCCTTCCATGACGGAGCGGATCATGTGCTTCTTTTCGTGCATGCCCGAGAGACCGAAGAACACACCGCGGGCATTCGCATCGAGGTGCGGAGAGCGCTCGCCCATGAGATAGGGGAGGTAGAGCAGTCTTTCCGAGCCGATGGGTACTTCCGCTGCCATCTCGCTCATCAGGTCATAAGCATCGCGATCCTGCGCTTCAGCGAGGGATTTTTCCTCAGTGCAGACATTGTCGCGCAGCCATCTGAGGGAGAGACCCGCAGCCTGCGTGCAGCTCATCGTGCACCATTTCCCGGGGACAGCGCTGCAGAAGGTATGCACTCTGCCCTTGCTGTCGATGGAAACATCGTCCATATGTGCGAATACAACGCCCGATGTGCCGAGGGTCGTGAAGGCGATGCCCGCGGAGACAGTGCCCGTGCCGACTGCCGCAGCGAAGTTGTCGCCTGCGCCGCCGACGACGATGGTGCCTTCCGCGAGACCGCTCTTTTCCGAGCCTTCCGCATTGACGTATCCCGTTACCTCGCAGCTTTCATAGAGCTTGCCGAGGAGTTTTTTATCGATATCGAGCGCATTGAGGACTTCGCCGGACCAGCATCTGTTAGGAATATCCAGAAGCTGCGTGCCCGATGCATCCGAGATATCCGTCGCGAATACACCCGTCAGGCGATAGCGGATATAGTCCTTCGGGAGCATGATCATCGCGCATTTTTCATAAGTATCGGGTTCGTTATTGCGCACCCAGAGGATCTTGGATGCGGTGAAGCCCGTCATGGCAGGGTTTGCCGTGATCGCCATCAGCTTATCTCTGCCGAGCTTCGCGGTCATCTCCTCGCATTCCGCTGCGGTGCGCTGGTCGCACCAGATGATGGAGCGGCGGAGGACATTTCCCTCAGCATCCAGCATGACGAGACCGTGCATCTGTCCCGAGATGCCCACGCCTGCGATATCCTTCGGGTCGATGGCAGACTTTTCGATGCATGCCTTGATGCCCTCGCAGGATGCATTCCACCAATCGTCGGGATCCTGCTCTGCCCAGCCGTTTTTGGGCTGATAGAGGGGATATTCCACGGTATGGGAAGCCATTTTTTTGCCTGCATGGTCGAAAAGGACTGTCTTGGTGCCGCTTGTGCCGAGGTCGATGCCGATCAAATATTTCATATCATTATCTCCTGTGATGGATTTGCTTGGGGTTATAGATAAACTGTATCATTTTTATTGAAAAAATACAACAAAAAAGGAACCGACAAGGGTTCCTTTTGCATATTTACCGATATTCGGAAAACGGAGTGAATTCGATTTTGCAGGTCTCTGCGAGGTAGTCAGTCTGCATATTGTAAAACTCTTCGGGCATGAGACGAAGCTCTTCGGATACGGCTTTGTCCCATTCACCCGTGGTGTTGTGGTATATTCCGATCTCCGTAAAGGTCTCGTCCTTTTCATAGGTGAAATAATAATCGCTGCAGAGCAGCTTTGTGCCATCTTCGGCAAGTTCATAGATCCCGAAGATGCTGTAAGCTGCGCCGTTGGAGCCTTCATTGTAAATTCTGCCGTCGTTCATAAGGTGGTATCTGTTTCTTGCCCAGCCTTCGAAGACAAGCTTGGGAGTTCCTTCCACGCAGGAATAAACCGCAAGGATCTGCGTTGAAGGAAGCCATTCGTCATCGTTAACGATCATCAGCTCGGGGATGCCGTCTCCGCTGAGGTCGGTGATCGAGAAGCCGAGGGTACCGAGAAGGGTTTCGGGCTCGGTATATCCCATTACCTCGCGCACGCCGATAAACCCGTCTTCGATAAACTCATCCGTGCCGCCGGTTACGATGAAATCGTAATATTCCCCGATCAGCGGTGCGTAGATCTCCGCATAATCGATCGGTTCGGGAGTTTCCTCGGGCTCCGCTGTGGGTGCGGGCTGTGCGGAAGGGAGCTCTTCGATCACCTTTGTCGGAACGGAGAAACTGACGGGCTCTTCCTTTGCGCCGCATGCGCTGAAGAGAAGTGTGCAGACGATAATTACCGTCAAAAATACAATTATCTTTTTCATAATGATCACCAACTATTTTTCTATTCCATATTTCTCCCGCCAGTATCCGCTGACGTCTGTGCTGATGCGCAGGAGGTCTTTCGCGAGGGCGGTATGCGGGTCGCGGAGCAGCTCTTCCGCAGGGCGATCCTCGATGATCTGCCCTTTATCCATGACGAGGATGCGGTCGCAGACGCTGCATGCCATCTCGATATCGTGCGTCACCATGAGGAAGGCGGTGTTCTGCGTCTCTGCGACGTCGCGGAGCAGCGCTGCGATGCCGTCTTTGACCTCCTGATCCAGCATGGAGGTCGGCTCATCGAGCAGCAGCAATCTCGGATGTGCGGCAAGTGCGCGGGCGATGCCGACGCGCTGACGTTCGCCGCCCGAAAGCTGATCGGGGAAGCGCCTGCCGTAAGTCTCCCGCGGGAGGTGAACATAGTTCATGACCTCTTCCACGCGAGGAACGCATGCGGCGAAGCTCCGTTCTTTTTTGAGGAAGATCAGCGGCTCTGCGATGATCTGCTCGACGGTCATGTTCGGTCGCAGGGATGCATAGGGATCCTGACCGACGATGCCGATGGGGTCGTGCTTATGCACGTCGCCGCTGTCGGGCTTTATGAGACCGAGGATGACGTTCAGCAGAGTGGTCTTGCCGCAGCCGCTCGTGCCGATGATGCCGACGGACTGTCCTTCGTGCATTTTGAAGGTCACGCCGTCGAGCGCCTTTATGGTTTGCGTTCCTGCGGAGGTTTTGCGGTAAAAGGTCTTGTTGAGGTTTGTTACAGAAAGACAGCTCATTTCATCTCTACCCTCCTGTCACTGATCTTATCGCCAAGCTCCGCATCGTGGCTGATGAAGAGGATGGACATATCCGTTTGCTCCTTCAGCTGCAGGATGGTCCCGAGGACATCCGCCTGCACCTTGATATCAAGCCCCGTGGTCGCCTCGTCGAGGATGAGGAGTTTCGGAGAATAGATCACGGAGAGTGCGATCGCGGCGCGCTGCTTCATGCCGCCGCTCATCTCGTGCGCATAGCAGTTTAATACAGAGCGGTCGAGATGCACCATGTCCATGAGCTTCTCCTCCCGCTTCGCCATCTCCGCCTTGGTGATGTGCTTATCCTCAAGGAGCATCATCTCGCGGAGGGTCCTGCGGATGGTATATACGGGGTTGAAGGCATTCATGGAAGACTGCGGAACGAGCGCGATCTCCCGCCAGCGGAGCTTTTCCAGCTCGGCTTCGGATGCATGGATGAGGTCGGTCTCTCCGTAATACAGATGCCCCGATGCCTCCGCATTGCAGAGCGCAAGCTGACCCATGATCGCCGCGGTGACGGTGGTCTTGCCGATGCCCGAGCGTCCGCGCAGGCAGAGGATCTCGCCTTTATACAGTTCGAAATTAAAGTTGTTCACGACAAAGGAATCGCTGTCGAGATAGCGGATGGAAAGGTCTTCCGCGCGGAGGATCATCTCAGCCATCTTCGTCCCTCCTTCCGCATGGGGTCTCTGCTCTCAAGGCTGTAAGCCACGAGCATCAGCGCCATGCTGATAATGCAGATGCAAAGCCCCGGCGGGATGATCCACCAGACCCATGCACCCGTGAGCAGGGCATTTTTTGCCTGAGCGTAGTATATGACGGAGCCCCAGCTCTTTGCAACGGGGTTGCCGAGACCTAAGAAGCTCATCGTGGATTCCGAGAGGATGCCCGACTTTACCCTCGTGACCGCGCGGTATGCGATCAGCGGCAGAAGCTCGGGGATGACGTGCTTTAAGATGATATAGCCGTCGGATGCGCCCATGCCTTTCAGGAGCTTGATGGAATAGCTCTCGCGGATCTGCATGGTCGTGGAGCGCAGGACTTTTGCGATCTCCGCCCAGGAGAGCAGACCGAGGATGACGGACATGCTCCAGATGCCGCCGTCAGTGAATGCCGCGAGGATGATCACGCTCGGCAGGAAGGGAATGGTCATGAAGAATGTCGTGATCTGAGAGAGGATGTGATCCGCCGTTCCGCCGAACCAGCCTGCCAGCACGCCCATGACGATACCGATGAAAAGCGAGATCGCCGCGGAGATAAGGCCGACGAGCAGGGAGTTGCGCGTGCCGTAGATCAGCTCGGAGAGGATATCCTGCCCGATGTCGTTCGTGCCGAGGAGATGCTCTGCGCTCGGACGCTCAAAGGGTGCTCCGCTCTGTTCATAGGGAGAATAGGGCGCGAGCTGCGTCTGGAAGATCGCGACGAGTATGAATATCGCGAGTATGATGATGCCGATGCGGAAGGAAGCTTTATTTTTCATTGCTCACCTCCATGGTCGGATCGATCTTATGATACAGAAGATCCGCGACAAAGAGCGCCGCGATGGTCAGCACGGAGGATACGAGGAAGGTATACTGGATGAGCGGATAGTCTCTCGCGGAGACGGCATCGCGCATGAGTACACCCAGCCCGGGGAAGGAGAACACCGTCTCAACAAGTACCGAGCCGCTCAGCAGGTATCCGACGTCCATCATCAGCATGGTGAACACGGGAACGAGCGCATTTCGCATGACATAGCGGAGCGTGATCTTCCGCTTGGGGATGCCGCGGAAGTGCGCCATGCGGACATAGTCTGCGCTGATGGTCTTCAGCGTGCTGTAGCGCGTCGTGGAAAAATACGGCATCAGCGATGTGATGACGAGCGCCGTCACGGGAAGAATCATGTGCCATGCGACGTCGAGGATTTTCGCAAACCCCTGCGCACTGCCCCACATGGAGTATGCGCCGTAGGTCGGGAACCAGCCGAGCTTTGCGCCGAAGACGGCGAGCAGCAGGATCGCGATCCAGAAGGAGGGGATCGAGCTTAAGAAAGTTGTCCCGAGGACGATGCCGAGGTCTTTTTTCTTCTTTCTGCGCAGCG
>JAZRGP010000101.1:0-11348 GCA_045644225.1 Christensenellaceae bacterium
ATCGACCGCGTTGTTAAGGATCCCCACATCGCAGGCGCTCGTGAAATGTTCGTAGAATGTGAACACCCCGTAGTTGGCAAGATGAAGATCACAGGCAACCAGATCAAGCTCACCAACCACAAGATCGACACATTCAACCCCGCTCCCACACTTGGTCAGCACAACTACGAACTTCTCGCTGAGAAGCTCGGCTACACAGCTGAACAGGTTGCTCAGCTCGAAGCTGAAGGCGTTCTTTAATCAGAATAACAAAACGGCATAACTTCGGTTATGCCGTTTTTTATTCTATTGAATAAATATTGGGGATTTAAGAATGAATAAAGAGCAAGCCAAAGAAGAATACTTAAAAATTATTCGGGAAGTGAATAGAAAATCTGATGAAATAATTGCAGAAGCTAAAAAGAATGGTACATGGCGGATGGGGCTTGATTCGAACAATGATTTATTCAAAGAAATTGACGATGAAGCCAAAAAGAAAATAAAAGACCTTTTATCGCACATTACAGAATAATGATCAAAGAAAGGTAATACAGCGTTTAGAGTGTAGCAAATGCGAAAGCATTTGCGTATATAAATTTTTTGAGATTTTTAAGAACTTTTTTATAAAAAAGTTCTTAAACCAGCGGAGCGATGGCATAACTTCGGTTATGCCGTTTTTTGTCATATCTTTCCCCGTGCCGCATAGAATAATTATCAAACATTTTTAAGGGCGGAAAGGAGCGAAGGATTATGCAGAGACCGGAAAACAGCTGCGGATATTATTATATTATTAAAAGAGATGTGACGCTTGCGGAGATAGCCCAGCGCCATGGGATCACGCTGGATCGTCTGCTGGAGATGAATCCGTATCTCAACCCTGCGTATCATCTCGTCGGGCAGATGATACTCGTGCCGACAGCATCGAAAAAAACGGAATGACCGCATCAAAAAAGAACTCTCGCAGGTGGTGAGAGTTCTTTGTATGTTGTGATCATTTCTTCATGCTGCCCGTTTCCTTGAAGCGGATGTGCCAGGAGAGCGCTTCCGAGAGGATGTGCGGAGTGTGTCCGCCGACTTCTTCGCAGGCACGGTTGAAATAGTCGAGGAGTGCTTCACGGTAATCGGGATGCACGCAGTTGTTGATGATCGCGAGAGCGCGGTCACGCGGGCAAAGACCGCGGAGGTCTGCATAGCCCTGCTCAGTAACGAGGACCATGACGTTGTGCTCGGTATGGTCAACGTGAGATACCATGGGGACGATCGAGGAGATCGCACCGTTCTTCGCGGTGGATGCCGTCGTGAAGATGGAGATATATGCGTTCTGTGTGAAGTCGCCCGAGCCGCCGATACCGTTCATCATGTTGGTGCCCATGACGTGCGTGGAATTGATATTGCCGTAGATATCCGCTTCGAGCGCGGTGTTCATGGAGATGACGCCGAGTCTGTGGATGGGTTCGGAGCCGTTGGAGATATCCTGCGGACGGATGATGATCTTGCTCTTCAGCATATCCGCATTATCGCAGAATTTCTTCATGCCTGCGGGTGTCAGCGGGATGCCCGTTGTGGAAGCGGAGACCGCCTTGCCGCTCAGGATGAGGTCGAGCATGCCGTCCTGAAGAACTTCGGTATAGAAGCAGAGATCCTCGAGGTCGGAATCCTTGAGACCAAGGAGAACTGCGTTCGCAACGCTGCCGACGCCGCTCTGCAGCGGAAGGAGCGTCCTGGGGAGAGCGCCTCTCTCAACTTCCTTTTTAAAGAATGCGAGGAGATGCTCACTGATCTTCTGAGATGTTTCGTCGGGCTCTGCGAGCTTCTTTACGGTATCGGGATGCTCGGAGATGACGATCGCAGCGATCTTATCTGCGCCGCACTTGATATAGGGAACACCGATGCGCTGGTCAGCCTTTGTGATGGGCAGAGGAGCGCGGAAGGGCGGTTCGCCGTAATCGTAAACGTCTGCCATGCCGCAGAGCTGCATGGGCATCGTGGTATTGATCTCAACGATGACTTTATCTGCCTTCTCGATCATTGCGGGAGCGGCACCGACGGAAGTCGTGGGGTAGATGTGACCCTCGGGAGTCAGCGCAGTAGCCTCGATGATCGCGATATCGAGCGGTCTGCCGAAAGAGTCGTTTCTGACCATGCGGGAGAAGCCGCCGAGGTTGATATCCGTGAACTTGGTCTCGGCCTTGTTGATGCGCTTGCGCATGGAAGGGTTGGTCTGATACGGTGCGCGGAATTCGATGAGGTCTGCATCAGAAAGCGCAGTCTCGACCGCGAGACCGAGGGAAGCACCCGTGAAGACGCTGATGTTCATTTTTTCGCCGCTTTCGCTGACACGTTCTGCGAGAGCCAGCGGAACTGCCTTTGCATCGCCTGCGCCTGCAAAACCGCTCAGTCCCACAGCCATGCCGTCCTTGATCAGCAGAGAGGCTTCGGCGGGAGTGACGATCTTTTCACGGAGCGATTCGCTGCCGATTCGTTCGAGAGGAAGTGTATATTGATCCATGATGGAGTGGCTCCTTTTAGATATTTTAACTCGGTATATTGTATATCATATAGGAAAGAGATTCAACAGAAAATATGAAAATTTTATATAAAAAACTTCATAAAAAAGTTTGCATATGAAAAAAAATATTGTATAATTATTCGTATCTTTTTTATTGAAAGGTGGATAAACAAATGAAAATACGAATCGGTATCCTCGGGTACGGCAACCTCGGCAAAGGTGTGGAATATGCACTCCGCAGCAATGCGGATATGGAGCTCGTCGGGGTATTTACACGCAGAGATCCCGCTTCCGTTAAAACTGTATGCGGCGCAAAGGTTTACCCTGCGGCACAGGCGATGGAGATGAAGGATGAGATCGACGTTATGATCATCTGCGGCGGCAGCGCGACGGACCTTCCTCAGATCACGCCCGAGTATGCGGAGCATTTTAATGTGATAGACAGTTTTGATACACACGCACGCATCCCCGAACACTGCGCGGCAGTTGATGCGGCGGCAAAGAAGGGCGGCAAGGTCGGCGTGATCTCCGTTGGTTGGGATCCCGGTATGTTCTCGCTGCTGCGACTTTACGGCAATGCGGTCCTCCCGAACGGTCAGGACTATACGTTCTGGGGCAGAGGCGTCAGCCAGGGTCATTCCGATGCGATCCGCAGGATCGAAGGCGTTAAGGATGCAAGACAGTATACAGTTCCTGTAGAAGAAGCACTTGCGGCTGTTCGCAACGGTGAAAATCCCGAGCTCACGACACGTCAGAAGCACACGAGAGAATGCTACGTTGTTGCAGAAGATGGCGCGGATCTCAAGCGCATCGAGCAGGAGATCGTCACGATGCCCAACTACTTTGCGGATTATGACACAACGGTAACCTTCATCACGCAGGAAGAGCTCGACCGCGACCATAAGGGCATCCCGCATGGCGGCTTCGTTATCCGCTGCGGCAGCTCGGGTGAGAACTTTGCAAACAAGCACATCATCGAATACAGCCTCAAGCTGGATTCCAACCCCGAATTCACTGCAGGTGTTCTCGTGGCTTATGCAAGAGCGGCTTACCGCTATAACAAAGAGGGCAGAAGCGGCTGCATGACGGCATTTGACGTTGCGCCTGCATACCTCTGTGAGGCGAGCAGGGAAGAAATTATCGCTCATATGCTTTGAGACAGATGATAAGTACTCATCTTCCGCTTTTTCGGGCAGACTCGCTTTATGTGACGCACTTACAGTACGTCTTTGCAGCTCGTTCCTGAGAAAAACGAAATCTGAGAACTTCTTATCAGTCTTATAAAGAAAGGCAGCAAACAAAGACACTTCTTTTCAGGAGTGTCTTTTTGTATACAAAAAAGCTGACCGTGAAGGCGGTCAGCTCTGTAAAAGTTTTTTGGATTCTGAAATCTTCTCGAGGGAGCGAAAAAAGGTAAATCAACTGAATTTCAGCGTTTTCATCCACTGCCAGCAGTCCTCGAGAGACTGCAGGAGATACCAGCCGACATAATCTGCGCCTTCACCGAAGCCTTCACCGTAATCAAGAGCGTTGCGGATCTGAAAGACGAGGACATATTCCTCGCCATCTTTCTGATAATGCATCCAGTAGCGCGTGATGGCGTCGTGGAGCGGGAAAGACCACATGCTCAGGTAGTATTCCGTGATGTAGCTTTCGGCGTACATATTGACGATGGGTGTCTCCTTGCCGAAGAATATTTCGGGAACGATATATTCGGATTGCTGGCTGATGACACTTGATTTGGACTTGACGAACTGCTCCGCATAGTGAAAGACCTCGTGATCTTCTAAGTCGGGATCAACGGGGATATAGAAGACATTCAGCAGTTCCCAGTTGCTTGCAGGATAGTCGTCGCGCTTGGTGCAGAAAGTATCTTTTATGATGCCCTCGTCGGTTTTCTCAGTTTTGCTGAGATAGGTCGCGTTGCTGTTCAGGCGGGCATCGATCTGCGAAAGCTCGATGACGGAGCGGTAATCCTCATACGGAGCGGAAAGACGCTCTGCATTCTGCCATGTTTCCCAAAGGGAATCGACGGTGGGAATTTTGGATTCGATGAATTCCTGCATTACGGCTTCGTTGAGCTTGGACGCATCACGATCGTCATAATTGTAAAGACTGCGCTCATTGAGATAGTCGTACAGAGCAGATGTCATAATGTTGTAGTCACTCCAATGCAGACTGATCGTGGTGATCTTACAAGTTCCGTCGGCATCCTGTTTTACACCATATTCCACGGGGATGGTCAGTGCTTCAGTTATGACATTGCCGATAACAAGCTGCTCGGCGCTGCCAGCCTCAAAGCCCTCTGTCATAATAACGACATTTTCGAGCGACATATATTGTCCGAAGAGCTCATCGGGATAATGAAAGCTCTGCGGCTGATGTGCGAGCGCATCGTTGTAGGTGATCCATGTATTAAGCTCAAACAAATTGAGATCGCTGTCGAGATCCAGAATATCGCTGTAATTTTCGATTATTGCGGCATTGCCTGAACAAAGGTCGCTGAAATACCGCGAGAAGAAGTTCTGCCCGATGCTAATGGGGTCGGCTGAATCAAAATCGGGTTTCTTGTAGCGCAGATAATCGATGTATCCTTCGCCCATGTAATCTTCGAAGTTGTTTTCGCCCATATACTGATAGAAATGATCGTTGAAGAGACAATAGCTTCTCCAGTAAGGGAAGTACACACCGACGATCTGATATTCGCCTTTTTCGTTTTGTGCCAGGTTGAGGTCAAACTTTGTGCCGAATGCGGTGGTTCTGAAATAACCTTTGACGGAGAATTCCGCAATACTCATGCTGTCGAGGATGCCGAAACTCTCAACTTCCAGCGAGATGAATCTGCCCATCTTCTGTTCTCTGTCATAATCTTTCTGAGTCATATTGAGCATGCGGACATATCTGCCCCATTGACTAAGCGTGCCGATATTCTCGTAATAGTCGTCAGAATATATGACCAGCCCATCATAGAGCGTGTCGCCCTTGGTCCATTTTCTAAAGATTCTGCCTTCGCAGAGGTCGTCGAAATACTTGGTGAGGAATTCCTCAGCGACCTGCGCGGCATCTGTGCGGTCGTAGGTCTTTTCGGGAACTGCAGAGGGTTGGGGGTCTTCTGAAACGCTTTCGGTCAGCTCCTGCGCCTGCTGTTCGATATATTCAACGAGATCGGGGTTTTTGGCTTTATAGTTTTTTGTCCCGTTACGGTTAAAGAAAATATGTTCTCCGTCTCCGGCGGGATATATGGCAATGATGCCGCCGCCGGTCAAACTTAATGTCAGGTATTTATCGGGATGCGCTCTGAATTCGTCTTTTTTGAGTCGGCTGATCTCGGTGCTGTTATTCAGCAGGCTTACGATTTGCACTGCGTCTTCTTCCTCGAGGGAATGCTCCTTGAACAAAGGATCGAGACCGAGCGGATCGCGGTCATAGTGCAGTTTGGGGTCATAAGTGTTTTCGGCTGATACTTCAAATGGCATCTTATCGCTGACAGAGCCCGTGCAGGAGACGATGCACACGACAAGCGTAACAGCGACGAGGATGAAGGCGGTAATCTTCAGCATTCTCGGGCGGTTTGCGATCAGTCTGATGCGCTGACGCATGGAGTTTTTGCCCCCGGTCATGGCAGTCGTGGGCGTAGGGAGCGTTCTGCTCCTGCGGATGAGAGAAACGAGGGCTTCGCCGTATTCGATGCGGTTTTCTTCGCCGATCCTGCATATGACAGCGTGGTCGCAGGCAAGCTCCTGATCCAGTCGGGAGAAGTGTGCTGCGATCCATACGAGGGGATTAAACCAGTATACAACGCAGGCAAGCGTTCGCAGGAGCGCCCAGATGTGGTCGCCGTGATGGAGATGCATGCGCTCATGAAGAAGTGCATATTTTTTTGCGGTTTCATCGGCAGCGGCTTTTTTGTTGAGCACGATGCGCGGTCGGAACAGCCCGATGAGACAGGGGGAGGAGATCCTGTCGCAGATGATATATCCATCCTGAGGTCTGCCGTGTTTTGCGATGTGCCGATAAAAGCGGAAATTGACGATCAGAATGCAGACCAGCACAACTGCCATGCCGATGATCCAGATCCACGGGAGCGCAGCACGGAACCATTCTGCAAAGCTGATGCTTTCTGCGGCAGGAACTGCAGCAGATGCGGGCGGCGTAACGGTCTGCGGTGCGTTTATCTGCGGAGATGGGGAAGTGATCTGCGGCAAAACTGCTGCATTGGTTTGAGGGAATGCAGGGACTGTTGCTGAAACGGTCTGTTCTGCCGCAGAAATTTTAGCAAAATTAAAGATACTGAGAACACTCTCGATACGGATCGGGAGAAATAGCCGCAGCGCGGCGATGCCCCAGAGGGCATGCTGAAGGATGGGGCTGATCCTGCCGAGGAAGATTTTGCGTATTCCAAGCAGTGCAAGGATGAGAATGCTTGACTGCATCACGATCGAAAAGAAGTTGTTCATGCGTTACCTCCTTTTGCGGTTGAGAATATCCATCAGTTCGGCGATCTCCTCGTCGGTAAAATCATCGTTTTGTACCATGCTGGATATCAGCAGTAGCTTGCTTCCTCCGTATGCCTTTTCCGCGAGCTGTTCGGTTTCGTGACGGCGAGCATCGGATTCTGCGATTATCGGGGAGAAATACTTGCGTTCGGCTGTCTGTTCGACGCAGATGAGCTCTTTTGCCTCCATGCGCTTTAAAGTGCCGATGACATTGTGCTTGGTCCATCCGTTTTCTGCGCCGACGGTATCACAAAGCTGCTTCAGCGTGAGTGGATGTTCTTTCCACAGTGCTTCCATGAAGCACCATTCATTGTTTGATATATTCATAATTCCTCCGATAATTGGTAATGCTTACATTACCATAGTAATGCAGACGTTACCTGATGTCAATAAGAAAAATATGAACAAAATAGAAATAAAAAACGCTGATGAGAAATCAGCGTTTAAGGTCATGTTATTCTTCCAGCAGATTCTGAGCGGAGGTATCATCCAGACGCTCGATGTTTTTGAGCTTGCGCTGGATCGCGCGGGTACGCACGCCGATGAGCTTGTCGAGCTCGGTGTTTGCCTGATTCAGGCGGTTCTGTGTTGCGGTGAGGATATCGCCGAACTTATCGAATTCTGTCTTGACCGCGCCGAGGACTTCCCAGACTTCGCTGGAGCGCTTCTGGATGGCGATCGTGCGGAAGCCCATCTGCAGGCTGTTTAAGAGAGCAGCCATCGTGCTGGGACCTGCGATATTGACGCGGTAGTCATGCTGCAGGACTTCAACGAGACCGCGGTTGACAGCCTCTGCATAGAGTCCCTCAAAAGGCAGGAACATAACGGCAAAGTCTGTTGTATAAGGCGGTTCGATGTATTTTTCGCGGATGTCCTTTGCGAAGGCTTTGATGCGCTGTGCGAGGATCGCATAAGCAGCGTTGACCGCTTCTGCAGAGCCGCTGTCGTAAGCATCCTGCAGGGCAGTGTAAGCATCTGCGGGGAACTTGGAGTCGATGGGGAGGTAGACGGGTCTGTCACCGTCGCCGGGGAGCTTGACCGCAAATTCCACGACGTTTCTGCTGCCGGGGACTGTCGCGATGTTGGATTCATACTGATCGGGAGCGAGGATCTCACGGAGGATCGCCTCGAGCTGGATCTCACCGAGGATACCACGGGTCTTGACGTTGGAGAGGACTTTCTTGAGGTCGCCGACACCGACGGCAAGGGTCTGCATCTCGCCGAGACCTTTATAGACCTGCTCGAGACGTTCGTTGACGAGCTGGAAGGACTGCGTCATCTTGTCTTCGAGGGTCTTCTGCAGCTTTTCGTCGACGGTCTTGCGCATTTCCTCGAGTTTTTCGTTGTTGTCCTGCTGGATATACTGCAGGCGTTTTTCCACGGTGGAGCGGATGTTTTCGAGCTTCTGTTCGTTGTTTGCTTCGAAGGTCTTGAGGCGGTTCTCAACAGTGGAGCGGATGTTCTCGAGCTTCTGCTCGTTTCCTGCCTCGAAAGTCTTGAGGCGGGTTTCCATCTGTTTGAACTGTTCGCTCGTTGTCTGCAGGATGCCGCGGTTGATCTCGCCGATGCGCTGAGCCTGCATTTCGTTTGCGGCATGCTGCTGAGCGGAGATCATTTCACCGAGGGTCTTGACGTTGCCGCCGATCTCGCTGCGCAGAGCCTGCTGCTGACGTTCCTGATCGAGGCGGTTCTTTTCGATCGCGTCCAGCGGAGCAGAGGATACGGAATCCATTTTCTTCTTGATGCTGAGCAGGATGCCGATGAGTGCGGCAACAGCGATTGCAAGAATGACGATCAGAGCGAGTTCGATATATTGCATATAAGTCTCCTTAATTGTTACGAATAATATATAGGTATCATATCACAGATCGGGTGAAATGGAAATAAAAAAAGAAGCACCGCACGGATGCTTCTTATGGATCGTTTTGTTATTTCAGTTCGCTGCAGAATTCCGCAAGGCGGTGGATGCCGAGCTTGATGCGGTCTTCGTGGCAGGTATATGCAAGACGGATGTAGTTCTTAGCTTCGAAAGGTGTGCCGGGAACGACTGCGACCATCTTTTCCTTGAGGAGGATCTCCGCGAAGGAGAGGTCGTCTGTAATGACCTGACCATTGCAGGATTTGCCGATGAAGTTTTCGATGCTGATGAACGCATAGAACGCACCGTCGGGAACTGCACACTTGAGGCCGGGGATATCGTTGATCATGGAGCAGAGGAGGTCTCTTCTGCTGCGGAAGATATCGACCATTTCAGCCATTTCTTCTGTGCCGCCGTTGAGTGCTGCTACGCCTGCATACTGAGAGATGGAGCAGGGGTTGGATGTCGCGTTGCTCTGGAAGCTCGTCATGACCTTTGCGATATGTGCATCGCAGAGGACGTAGCCGATTCTCCAGCCGGTCATTGCGTAAGCCTTGGAGAGACCGTTGATAACGATCGTGCGCTCCTTGACGCTTTCGCTGACGGAAGCGATGCTGTAAGGCTCGATGCCGTAAACCAGCTCATCATAGATCTCGTCGGAGACGATGAAGAGGTCGTGCTTTTCACAGAATGCCGCGATCTCACGGAGCAGTTCTTCGGAGTAAACTGCGCCTGTGGGGTTGGAGGGGCTGTTGATGATGATCGCCTTTGTCTTGTCTGTAACAGCTGCTTCGAGATCGGCAACAACGGGCATGAACTTGTTTTCTTCGGAAGCATGTACAACAACGGGAACACCGTCTGCCATCTTTACGAGCTCGGAATAGCTGAGCCAGTAGGGAGCGATCAGGATGACTTCGTCGCCGGGGTTCAGGATCGCCTGGAAGGTATTAAAAAGAGAGTGCTTTGCACCGTTGGAAATGACGCAGTTCGCCATGTTATAGGCTAAACCGTATTTTTCGGCATAACGCTTGCAGATCGCCAGCTTGAGATCATTGATGCCCGAAGCTGCCGTATACTTTGTAAAGCCTCTTTCGAGAGCTTCCACAGCTGCTTTTTTGATATAATCGGGTGTATCAAAGTCCGGTTCGCCGACGCCAAAGCCGACGACATCCAGTCCGTTTGCTTTCATTTCCTTGGAAAGCGCATCGATCTTGAGCGTCATGGAAGGCGCGATCGCAGATGCTTTTCTTGACAACACCATTTTTTTGAACCTCCGTGATTCATAAAATTTCATAATCTTACACTATTATAGCCATTTGCCTCATATATAATAGCATACTCTTTCTAAAAATGAAATTCTTTTTTTGAAAAAATTGCAAAAAATTTTAGTTATAGAAAAAAGTTTAGAAAGATTTCACGTTCAGAGGGTTGCCAAAAGCGGGCTTTTCGTATAAACTTATATAAATGTGATTGGGAAAACTTCTTGTGGATAATTTAAGGAGGATTTTTTGGCAAACTTTATTCTGTCGGCTTCTTCCACAGCCGATCTTTCGAGAGAGTATCTGAAACAGCACGATCTGTCGATCGTTGGCTTTACTTACATGTTTCAGGATGATGGTATCTCCTGCGTTGATGACTGCTGGGGATCTGTAACGGCTGATGATTTTTATGCAAAACTGCGCGAAGTGCAGTGCTCTACGTCTCTTGTAAATCAGGGTACATATGATGAACATTTCCGCGAACTCCTGAAGCAAGGGAAGGATGTACTTCACGTAGAAATTTCTTCCGGTATTTCCGGAAGCTACTTCAGCGCGAAGACTGCTGCCGACGAGATCAACGCTGAAGGCGGCGAAAACAAAGTATATGTAGTCGACTCCCTTTGTGCATCTTCTGGTTTCGGTCTGCTGCTGGATTATCTCATTAAGATGAGAGACAACGGTGCGACTTTTGAAGGAGCATGCGTCTGGGCGGAGGATCACAAGCTGAATCTGATGCACTGGTTCACGGTAGATGATCTCAACTTCCTCTATCGCGGCGGCAGACTCAGCAAGGGTACCGCTGTTGTAGGCTCTATCCTCAAGATCAAGCCGCTGCTCAACGTTAACAGAAGCGGTAAGCTCATCAATCTTTTCAAGGTCCGCGGCCGTAAGAATGTTATCGCGCAGATCGTTGAAAAAATGAAGCAGGATGTCGTTCAGCCCGACGGTCAGACGGTATTTATCTGTCACGGCGACTGCATCGAGGATGCTGAATATCTGAAAAAACTGGTTATGGAAGCATATCCGACGATCACGGATGTACAGATCTTCTATACGGGTCCCGTAATCGCGGCACACTCCGGTCCCGGGACGCTGGCTCTGTTCTACATGGGCTCCGAGCGCTACGAACAGTAAAAAAATGAATGGTAAAGCCGATGGGTCATGCCTGTCGGCTTTCTTATACAACTATTAGCAATAACAGAAAGGAATCAAAACGATGGAAAAGAAAATGGCGATACTTGATATTC
>JAZRGP010000102.1:0-7692 GCA_045644225.1 Christensenellaceae bacterium
GGCCCGCAGCTGCTCTTTAACTTTCTCGTGGAAGTCCATCCACATCGGCTCATCGATATTCGGATCACCAAGATCACAATGCAGCTGTTGCCTTTCCGCAATATCACGATCAAAACATTGCAGCGTCATGTTGTCCATGTACGGAAGAAGCGGTGTAATATACTCAACTACAACATGCGGCATATATGTCCTGCGGCCGAGAGAGTATCTGACTGCACAGATCGCAAGCGTGCCGAATTCATTGGTCGTTGGATCCAAATGTTTATTTGTCATCTGTTTAACCTCCAATTCCAATAAACTATGGTTCCGACTATAAACAAAATGTATAAGATGTAAGCAATGGTCATTCCATATCACCTACCGTTTCTGCCTTGCGGTTCTTAACGCCCAAGAAAATTTCATATTCTTCCGTGAAGAGCGCAAGGCAATCATTCCACCCTTTGTTATACTGCTCTTTTCCTTTAAATTCGGGATTAAGGTGCGGTGGTCTCTGATTCCAAAACTCTTGAATCGCCTTCTTTTCGATATCTTTGATGTAAAGCCTTATAAATTGCGTTCTCCCGCAATGTCTCGCTGGAATTACATATTCAACCGTCTGCAACCTCTCAATCTCTGCCTTTTGGCGGTTGATTTCATCTTGCAGTCTTGTAATCGCTTCCCTTTGCAGTTTTACCAGTTCTTTATAATCGATATCGGTCATGGTTTCAGCCCCCTGCCCAACAACCTACTGCATGTCTTGCAAAGACAACTATCCCAGTTGATGTTTGGATATGGTCTGCCCTTCAGGTATTCCCGAAGGATCTGAGCGGGATGCCGCACGCAGTCTTTGTGCGGACAATCCGAATAGCTACAAATTGTGATATCAGCCATTTCTTATCACCCTTCCTGCCCGATCCTCACGAATGCGTTCTCCGAGAATATTGCTCATCATGAACGTCATTTCCTGATCGATCATGATTCGAAGCTCTGTGTGCAAATGCGCTACAGCTGACAGTTCATACTGCTGCGCAAACCATTCTGCGATCTGACTGCGTATTTCTTCGAGACTGACTTTCTCATTACTCGGCATCTTCATCCTCCTTCAGCAGCGGAAGATCTTCCGTGCGCAATTCTCCCACGCGATCCTTCTGATCCAGCGCCCTGCGGCACTGATACGCAAGCGCACTGATCGAATCAACAAATGCTTTATTGATTACATCTTCCGGACGAATGATCGCCTGCAGCAGAAATCCTGCTTTTACCACGATATACAGCTCACTGTTTTCAGATCTGCGCAGAAAGAATTTCTGCACGCCCGCATCATCATGAATCGGCTTCAGGTATGCCGAATTCATAAAGACCACACCGCCTCCTCCAAACATCGGGATTAGCAGCATGCCGCCGGACGTAATTCGGATCCGTCCGGGCTCAAGCTCAATTTCGCGAATATCTACATCCTCCGCGTTGATCTCCTCAGGCATAGTGCCTTCAATGACTTGCCACTCTTCCTTTTTCTTGGGCAGAACGCTGAAGATCGTGAGCAGTGTGTCTTTATCCAGCGCAGGCAACCCATCGACACGATATATCGCACCGCCATCACCCACAAACTGCGTCAGCACACCATCACGATCTGCAGATTGTACGATATGCGCACACTTACCTTTTGCACATATCGACGCAACATTATTGAGTTTCATTTCTTTCTCCTTCCTCTAATGAACTAAAGCTGTCGGGGAATTCTGCGGCATATCGTTTGCAGTTTTCTATGCTGCAGCCGCGCAGTTTCCCCGTATAATACATGAATCCACAAAAGGTGCTTTTCTTCCCGGGTTCTTTCGATCTGTATATGCAGACCCGCCCATCGCGAATGCACTCAGTCGGTACTGTGCTTTTATCAAGATTGTCGTGCCCGATGAAAGCACATCCGGCACTTGTGTGAACGAGTTTTTTCATAACTTTCTTTTAAAAAGGAGGGGCGCCGCCCTCCGTGCATGAAGTTTCAGCAAAGAATTGAATGTTTGTCATATCAAAATAAGGAAGGTCAATCACGTGCTCCCGGCGCAGAGCTGGATGGCACCCATACGGGTTTCATACCCTTTCGGGTATTGGCGGCGGATACCGGAATCGAACCGATACGCTCAGAGTCAAAGTCTGATGTGCGACCACTACACTAATCCGCTATGTTTATAAAGAGGGGCGCCGCCCTCAGTCGTGAATTTTTATACAGGAGTTTATGAAACAAAAAAACCGTTTTGTCCCTCGCCCCGGCGCAGGCGAAATCTGTATTATCTTTTGAGTGAGGGGTGCCGCCCTCGGTAAGTTGGGAAAAAATTTTGAACAACGAAGCAAAAGAATTATTGGTGACTCTCGCCCCGGCACAGACGAAACAAATTATTTAAACAGATCTTCGCGCAGCTTTTTCGGCAGGATCTTCCAGCCAATCAGCGCGAAGCCTCCCGCGATCGCGGTTATCAGCAGCGCGCGGCCGAGCACGCCCAGCGCAAGTAATAAAGTTTCAACATTCATCATTGTTTGAGTTCTCCTTTATAAATCCGACCATACGCGATATAAAGTGTGTATTGCTCGGTGGTTTATCCATGCAGACGGTATCGAACAGTCTAAGCAATTTATCAGGAGTGTGCGCCCATACACCGCGAATGGCAGTCCGGATGCATCGTTCTACAGCAGATGAATTGCTCTTTTCGATTAATGCTATATACGAATACACTTCTTTATGAACCGCACACAGTTTTCGTTCGTTATACACAACCTCTCGAATTGCCGTTACCAACATTTCAAAACCTTTATAGTTTCGCGTAACACCGACAACATCGAGTGCTTTTCTTATATCATCTGTTGTGATCGTAGCCATTAGATTCGTTGCCATTTTCCCTCTTTCCTTTTGACATCTCTTCCATTTCCGCAAGCATCTTTTCGTTATCGAATACAGTGCCCTCCGCAAAAAGTTTCTTCAGAGCGATTTCGACAAACTCCCTATCAGTTGCGTCACTTTTATCGTGAAATATACGAACCATTGTAGCGATCGCTGCAATAAACCCGGGAGTGCTTGCCTCGATGGATATCACCATCTCTCCATCAGCTCCAAATTTATATATAATCTCCGCGGGTCTTTTTTTGTTTTTGATGTTTTTAAAAATATTTTTCATAATTTCTCCTATCTGTGTTCCACGGTGAGGTTCACGAATCCGCCGCAATATCGGCATCGCTCGCGATCCACCCGCGTTATGTATTTGTTCGTGGTAAGTTTGAAGAGTGTTCTTCTCTGTTCTCTGCCACAGCTGATGCATCGCGCATGAGCTGGAGAGTTTCTGTTCCATTGGATCCGAAAGCGATTCGGCGGAAGAATGATCATTCGCATTGCTGATCCCTCCGCAGCTCACGCAGGAGCTGATCGAGGATCTTCTTCCCACCGTCGCGACGATCGGTAAACAATTCCGATACAGGAATCTTCAAGTATTCTGCAAGGCCGAAGATCTGACCGAGTGTGAAGCACATCGGATCCTTTGCGTTTTTGTAATATGTTGAAAGCGCACAACCCGCAGCTGTTGCGAGATCATCCTTTTCCGCGTGCCTCCGCGTTGCTTCGCAGTTGATATTTGCCATAAGGTTATCCGCGAAGATCTCACGCGGCGTCTTTGCTCTCTTCGGCATCTTTCATCCTCCTCTCTTCTCTTTGGCCGCCTTTGCCGAGACAGCCGTGCAGTCGTGGTAGTTATTTGTGTTCAGCCTTCCGGCAGGAACAAGATCCTGGCTGCTTCGCCCTGCATCGGATGGATCTCACGAAGGACAATGACCTCCGCGATATCGACTGCATCCGTAAGCAGGTCCGCTTTTGCATCAGGCAAAATCCTGACAGCCAGCTCTCCATCCATTTCCGAAAGGATCTCAATGAGTTCCCTTACGTTCATGTCGCCTCCTTGCGTCCCATTTTTAGGACGGTGATGTCAAAAAAATATCAACTTTTTCTGCATCATCAACAATGCCGATAACAGAGCAAATTCTTTCGACTTCATCAGTATTGAAAAATGATTTTCCGTTTAATTTCGCACTAAACGCGTTCTTTGACATTCCGATTTTTTCAGCTACTTTACCATTTGTAAGACCCGCCGATGCAATAGCTCCAACAAGTTTATTTCTATTCAACAGCAATCACTCCTTTCGTCCCTGTTTTGGGACACTTCGATTGTATCATTGTCATTTTCTTCTGTCAACCCTAATTTTGGGACGAAATACAAAGTTTTTTGTATTTTATATTGCTTTTTTGGGACGAATATATTATATTGTAGAAACAAGGAGTTTTAATATGAGCGAAATATCAAAAAGAATTTTAAATGCAATCAATAATTCCGAGCTTTCATATGGCGAATTGTCAAAGTTGACCAATATCCCTAAATCCGCACTGCAAAGATATGCAACCGGGGAAACAGAAAAAATCCCGATCAATCGTATCGAGGCTATCGCTAAGGCAACAGGGACAACCGCTGCTTATCTCATGGGTTGGGATAAGAATAATACTTCTCCCTCCGGAGTCCGTATCCCCGTCCTCGGCCATGTTGCTGCAGGTATCCCGATCGAAGCGATTGAGGATATTATCGACTATGAAGAGATTCCGCAGGCGATGGCAAAGAACGGCGAATACTTCGGTCTTCGGATCCGCGGTAACAGCATGGAGCCGCGCATCCTGGAAGGCGATGTCGTAATCGTCCGCAAGCAGCCTGATGTTGAGAGCGGCGAGATCGCCGTTGTCCTGGTTAACGGCGACGAAGCTACCTGCAAGCGCGTTATCAAGAGCGACGCAGGGATCACGCTCATTGCATTGAATGTCGCAGCATATCCGCCGCATTTTTACACTGCGCAAGAGGTGGCTTCCCTGCCCGTCACGATCGTCGGCAAGGTCGTGGAACTTAGAGGAAAGGTGTGAGATAAAAGAATATGAAACATAAGTACCGTCCGTTCTTTATCGCAGGAATTGTTTGCGTTTCATTTCCTATTCTGTTGTTTTTAATCCTCGGCACAGATATCCCGATGATATTTTTAGGAACATTTCTTCTCGGGCTTTTTCTACTCATCTTTGCATTTTCAGGTTCTTCCGCAGAAAAGAAGGAATCCAAAAGAATTCACGATGCTAAGCTTTCCGCTTATGAAAGTTATTTGTCACAATTCGAAGTTATCGTCATGGTTTTTACCGTTCTGCGGCATGGGCGACGTTCTTTTTCCCATCTTTTCCTTACTGCTGCGCTCAAAGAATCTATTTTGTCATCATTGGTTTTTGCTGATTTGAATCTTTCTTATCTCGGACGAGCATACAACTCAAACGACTTATTTAGTCGAGCGGGTAATGCAGCAGATAAATTTTCTGCAGATTCGCCTTATGACTTTTCCGTGTTTGTTCCATTCTTCATACACGAAATGCAGTTTTTCTCAATGCTTAAATATGGCAAACCTTCTGTAGAATACAGTGCGCTTCTCGATTGTTCATTTGAATTCAAACACATCTTCGTTAAGGTCTTCCACGAGATAGATGATCAAAACATTGACGTTATCAAGCGTGAATTGCAACGAAGAAATTACAACGCATATCTCTCCTTGATGGATCACAAACGTGAACTCGATAACTATTAAAATAAAAAGCCCTCCGGAGCGGCAACTCCGGAAGGCTGAACACACAACACCCTAACTACCACGAAAGGAGAATTTGTGCACCTTTATTATAGCACAGATTTTCCCGCACGCAACAAGGAAAATCATTATGGCAACCGCAAAGAAACTACCCTCGGGAAACTACTGCGTACAAGTGTACGTCGGTATGGAGGATGGCAAGCGCAGATATAAGCGCTTCACCGCGCCTACCAAGAAAGCAGCCGAATATGCCGCAGCGCAATGGCAGCTCACACATACCGCGCCCACCTCAAACGATAGGATCACGCTCGGCGATGCTTACGACCGATATATCGAATCTGTGTCAAACACACTCTCCCCCTCTACCCTCCGCGAATACAAGTCCTGCAGACGCAATGACTTCCCGCACCTGATGGATCTGAAGCTGGAGGATATTACGCAAGAGAAGATCCAGGTCGCGATCAATCAGCTCGCAAGAGACCGCGAGCCGAAGACGGTGCGCAACAAACACGGTTTGCTCGCAGCCGTCCTGCATAAATACAAGCCCGAACTCCGTCTCGATACCACGCTTCCCAAGAAAAAGAAAACAGATTTCTACGTCCCTTCCGAGGATCAGATCTTGCTGATCTACGAGACGATCAAAGGCAACATCATGGAGATCCCCTTTCTCCTCGCGTCGCAGCTGGGTCTCCGCGCGTCCGAAATCGCAGGGCTTCAATACAAGCACATTGACAAAGATCGGCAAGAGATTCGCATCGAGCAAGCGCTCGTCCGTGGCGAAGACGGTCCCGTCCTTAAAGCACCGAAGTCATATGCGGGATACCGCACCCTACCGTGCAGCAGTTTCGTCCTCGATCGACTCGGGCGCAGTTCAGAACCCGAGCAGTATGTTGTCGGAATATCGAGCAACGAGATCACAAAGCGCTGGCTTCGTGTAATGCGGAAGATCGATACGGAATACTTTAATTTCCACGCACTACGACATTACTTCGCTTCCCAAGGTCTCCTGCAGGGAATCCCGATGAAGTATCTGACCGAGCTCATGGGGCACAATTCCGAAAAGATGATCCAACAAGTGTATGGCCACACCTTTCCCGAAGCAAAGAGGGAATTTGCACTGCGAATAGTGCAAAATTCCGATCGGTTATTTTCAAATTTATGACTGATTTTGAAAATAACTCGCTTCTAATTTGAAACTATGCAACACAAAATGCAACACAAAATAAAAAAATCCGCTTTATAAGCGGATTTTTATGGTCTGGGTGACAGGAGTTGAACCTGCGACCTCTTGAACCCCATTCAAGCACGCTACCAAACTGCGCTACACCCAGATATTATGTCGCTGACTTGCGTCAACATTAGATATTATACTTAGGTGGATCGTATTTGTCAAGCATAATATAAAATAATTTGAGAAATATTTTTTTGCAGAGAAAAAGCCTCCGGGCAATGCTCAGAGGCTTTGGATCTCTCAGGGAAATGATCGGGAATTACTTCTTCCACTTGAAGGATGTGCCCCAAGCTTCTTTTCTTGCATGGTAGCAGCCGTTCTGTTCCTGTGTGGGCCACATTGTCATGATCGTGAATTCCTTATCGCAGGATCTGTTGTCGATCCAGTGGTGAACGCCACCGGGGATAACGATGAAGTCACCGGGCTTAACGTCGTAAACTGTTTCTTCGTCTTCACCGGGGATATCCTGACCTGTAACTACCTTTGCACCGGGAGCGCAATCTACTACGAAGTAGATTTCTGTATCTTCGTGGTGACCGCCAGCGAGTCTAGCACCAGCCTTGAGTGTGCCAACGTTTGCGTTAACAACCTTTTCTGTGTTGCCGAGCAGTTCGTCACCTGTCATCATATAAGATGTATAAACATCGTCACATACGAAACCTTCGATAATGTCTCTGTTAATGAAAACGGACTTTTTCTTCATGATAATTCTCCTTAACGAATTTGATATGCATACCTTATGCTTTTTTTATTTTACAACTGTGTGAAATCTTTGTCAAGATGCGTTGTAAGCGGTTTCATGAAATAATCCTGTGTTTTTTGCAAAAGATAAATTGCACTTG
>JAZRGP010000103.1:0-3013 GCA_045644225.1 Christensenellaceae bacterium
GCAAGGACCTCCAGCCGCCATGACTATTCCCTCGAGCCGCCGCAGAAGACCATGCTGGATCATATCTCCGCGGCAGGGATGGACGTGATCTCCGTCGGGAAGATCCGCGATATCTTCGTCGGCAGAGGCGTCACGCAGAGCTATCCCACAAAGAGCAATGCTGACGGGCAGGCAAAGCTGCTGGAGATCGCGGAGCAGGATTTCCGCGGACTGTGCTTTGTGAATCTCGTGGATTTCGATATGGTATACGGTCACCGCAGGGATGTAAACGGATATGCTCATGCGGTAAGTGAATTTGACGAATGTCTCGGAAAGTTGCTCGACCGATTAAATGATGACGATGCCGTGATCATCTCGGCCGATCATGGATGCGATCCTGCCTTTGAAGGGACCGACCATACGAGGGAATATGTTCCCATGCTCTGCTATGGCAGGAAGATACTGACGAAGAACCTCGGCACAAGGGAGACCTTTGCCGATATCGCGGCAACGGTGATGGAAATGCTCGGTGTTTCGGGAGAAACCGCGGGCAGGAGCTTTGCCGCGGAGATAACGGAGAGATAAATGAACAATGCAGAACTGATCAGAAAAGCGATCGAGGCGAGGGAGCTTGCCTATGCGCCGTATTCCCGATTTAAGGTCGGCGCGGCGCTGCTCTGTGCGGATGGAAGCGTCTGTACGGGATGCAATATCGAGAACGCGGCATATTCGCCCTCGAACTGTGCGGAGCGCACGGCATTCTTTAAGGCGGTCTCCGAGGGAAAGCGAAATTTCAGGAAGATCGCGGTCGTGGGCGGCAAGGATGCGCTGAATGACCTCTGTGCGCCTTGCGGTGTATGCAGGCAGGTCATGGCGGAATTCTGCGATCCCGAAACCTTTGAGATCATTCTCGGGAACGAGCGGTCTCATCGCGTTTATCTGCTGAAAAACCTGCTCCCGATGAGCTTTGGTGCGGAGGATATCACAAATGACGATGTATGATATTATATTGAAAAAGAGAAACGGCGGAACGCTGACGGAGGAGGAGATCCGATATTTTGTCGCAGGAGTGACGGACGGCAGCATCCCCGATTATCAGACTGCGGCGCTGATGATGGCGGTGTATTTCAACGGCATGGATCGGCAGGAGACGAGCATTCTCACGGATGCGATGGTGCATTCGGGTGAGACGGTCGACCTTTCGCAGATCGATGGCATCAAGGTGGATAAGCATTCTACGGGCGGTGTCGGCGATAAGACGACGCTTGCGCTTGCGCCGATGCTTGCGGCATGCGGGCTGAAGGTCGCGAAGATGAGCGGCAGGGGGCTTGGGCATACGGGCGGTACGCTCGATAAGATCGAGTCCATCCCCGGATGCACAACGCAGATCGAGAAGGACAGATTTATCGATATCGTCAACGACATCGGCATCTGTGTCATCGGGCAGACGGCAGATCTTGCCCCTGCGGATAAAAAGCTCTATGCCCTTAGAGATGTCACGGCAACGGTGGATAATATCTCGCTGATCGCGGCATCCATCATGAGCAAGAAGCTTGCGGCAGGCGCGGATATCATCCTGCTGGATGTAAAATACGGCAGCGGTGCATTCATGAAAACCCCTGAGGATGCCTGTGCGCTGGCGCGGGAGATGGTGGATATCGGAACGCGTGCGGGAAGAAAGACCGCCGCGATGATCACCTGCATGGATCTTCCCCTGGGAAGCGCCGTCGGCAATACGCTGGAGGTCGCGGAGGCTGCGGAGACGCTCAAGGGAAACGGACCTGCGGATTTCACGGAGCTTTGCCTTACGCTCGCAGAAAAGATGCTCGTGCTCGCAGGCAAGGGAACGGCAGAGGAATGCCGCATGCTTGCGGAAAAAACCATTGCGGATGGCTCTGCGCTTGAGAAGCTCGCACAGATGGTAGCCGCGCAGGGCGGTGACGATGCTTTTATCGCGGATACGGGACGTTTTGCGGTGTCTTCTGTGGTCCATGCGGTAAAGAGCCCTCAGGATGGCGTGATCGCGCATATGGACACTGAGCGCATCGGCAGGGCATCTGTCGTGCTGGGTGCAGGCAGAGAGAAGAAGGAAGACCCGATCGATCCTGCGGCAGGCATCCGTATCCTCAAGAAAACGGGAGATACCGTGACCTGCGGAGAAACGATCGCATATCTGCATACGGAAAAAGCAGACGCGCTGAAAGCTGCGGAGGAGATGTATCTCGGTGCGATCGGGATCGGAGAGACCGCGGAGGTCCCGCCGCTCATCTATGCCTATGTTGATGAAGCAGGGATCCATAAAATGAATAAGGAATGAGGAAACATGAAAACGCGTTACGCAGAAGAAAAGGATACCGCGCTGATCCTGCAGTTTATCAGGGATCTTGCGGCTTATGAAAAATTAGAAAACGAGGTCGTTGCGACGCCTGAGCTTTTGAAGGAATGGATCTTCGATAAAAAGAAGGCAGAGGTCATTTTTGCGATGGAGGGAGAAAAGGAAGTCGGCTTTGCGCTGTTTTTCCATAATTTCTCGACATTCCTCGGCAGAGCGGGGATATACCTCGAGGATCTGTTCGTGCTTCCCGAATACCGCGGCAAAGGCTACGGAAAGGGGCTTCTCTGCAAGCTTGCGGCGATCGCCTGCGAGCGGGGCTGCGGCAGACTGGAGTGGAGCTGCCTCGACTGGAATCAGCCCAGCATCGATTTCTATCGATCCATGGGTGCTGTTCCGATGGATGAATGGACAGTATACCGCGTGACGGGCAAAACACTGGAGAAAATGGCAGATCATGAACGATCTGTAAACATTTGATTCATCTGCACAAAAGCGGATTATAATTGTTTTAATACGATCTGCTATTAAGAAAATAAGGATCAACAGATTCAGGAGGGAAAAAGAAATGAATTTTGAACAGACATCACAGGAGACGAACCCTGCACCCCAAAAGAGATCTATTCTCGGTAAGCTTATTATTACGGTGATCGTGCTGATCGCCGCTGCAGTGATCGCAATCAGCAGCATCGCGACCATCCC
>JAZRGP010000104.1:0-1678 GCA_045644225.1 Christensenellaceae bacterium
GGATCGCATGGGGGATCTTATATTTATTGCTGACAATCTCCTGTGCGATCGTGCTGATCAATACGATGGGGAAGAAGAGCGGCATGTTCATTGTGAACGGCATCCTGCTCGTTTTATGGTGTTTGTTCTTCTTTGCGCTGAAGATGCCGACGCTCTCGATGATCGTATTGATCGTGAATTTTATCTTTGTGATCTTCCTCGCGTTTACCGCTTATGACGTCAAGCCTGCGGCAGGGCTGATGCTGATCCCATTCGTGCTGTGGCTTGCTTTTGCGACATATCTGAATTATTATATCGTGCTGATGAATTGACTTGAAAAATCCGCTCAGTATGCTATGATAGATGCAGCTTAATTTACGAAAAGAGGAAGGCTATGAAAGCAGAGATTTTATGCGTCGGTACCGAGATCTTGCTCGGTGAGATCGTTAACACGAATGCAGTATATATTGCGCAGGAACTTGCGCGCATGGGCATCGATCTGTATCATCAGACGGTCGTCGGGGATAATCCCGAGAGACTGAAGGATGCGCTGGAGATCGCTTTTTCCAGAGCGGATCTCGTTATCATGACAGGCGGTCTCGGACCGACTTACGATGACCTGACGAAGGAGACAGTCGCAAACTATTTCGGCAGAAAGATGGAGGAGCACGGTCCCTCTATGGAGAGACTGACAGAGTTCTTCACAAAGATGAACAGACCCATGACGGAGAACAACCGCAAGCAGGCATTTATGCCCGAAGGTGCGATCGTATTCCTCAATGACAACGGCACAGCGCCCGGTCTTGCAGTCGAAGGCGAAGGCAAGGTCGCAGTCATGATGCCCGGACCGCCGAGAGAGATGAAGCCGATGTTTGCAAATCAGGTATTCCCGTATCTGATGAAGTTCTCGGATAAGATCATCAAGTCCCATGAGATCCACATGATCGGCATCGGTGAAAGCCGCATGGAATATGAACTGCACGATTACATCGAGTCGCTGGAGGACGTTACGGTCGCTCCGTATGCGAAGGATGGCGAATGCATGCTGCGCGTGACTGCGGCGGCAAAGACTCCCGAAGCTGCGGAAGAGCTGATGAAGCCCGTTATGCAGGAACTCGAAGAGCGCATGGGCAAATATATCTACGGCATCGACCTGCCGAACCTCGAAACGGCTGTTGTGAAGCTGCTGACAGAGCAGGGCAAGACCATTGCATCCGCGGAAAGCTGCACAGGCGGCATGCTCTCTAAGCGCATCACAGACGTTGCAGGCGCATCCAAGGTATTCGGCTGCGGCGTATGCTCCTATGCGAACGAGACCAAGGTAAGGGTCCTCGGTGTATCCGAAGAGACGCTCGCACAGTATGGTGCGGTATCCGAGCAGACTGCTGCTGAGATGGCGGCAGGCGTAAGAAAGCTCGCAGGCGCGGATATCGGCATCTCCACGACGGGCATCGCAGGTCCCGATGGCGGTACTCCCGAAAAGCCCGTAGGCAGAGTGTATGTCGGCATCAACAGCGATGCGCTGACGACGGTCATCCAGCTTGACCTTAATTACGGCAGAAGCGTCGATCGCGACCGCATCCGCTTTGTAGCGGTTTCCAATGCGTTCCGCCTTGTGCTGAGTGCGCTGAAATAAGAAACAAATATACCCACGTTCGTAAATGATTCGGACGTGGTTTTTTTATTTTATCGGATAAAA
>JAZRGP010000105.1:0-2260 GCA_045644225.1 Christensenellaceae bacterium
AGGGATTCATCAAAGCAATATTCTATTTTTCGTTTTTCCAATGCTGCGCAGATCTTTTTCGTCAGCTGATAGCCGGGATCCTTCTGCTCATTGGAGAAAATGCCGATATTTTTCATGGTCACATTCTCATTATTCTCTAAGATAGTATGATTATACACTTTTTTCTGCATATATACAATAGTTCAGCGAAAATATTGTATATTTATTTTGTGCTGCTTTTTCGGAAAGCATCAAAAAAAGAGCACAGGATCCGTGCTCTTTTCAAAATCAATCCAAAACTCTCGATGCATCAACAGTCGCCTGCGGATCGATCGCCTGTTCTTCGCCGTCCAGCTGATAATATGCGATAAACTCGATATTTCCGCTCGGTCCCTTGATGGGAGAGAAATCCAGCGCCTGCGGGATAAATCCGTTTTCTCTCGCATAGCCGAATGCCTGCTCGATCACCTGCTTATGCACCTCAGGATCGCGTACAACGCCGTTTTTGCCGACGTTCTCTCTGCCTGCTTCGAACTGCGGCTTGATGAGTGTAACGACTTCCTTAACGCCGATCGCCTTCAGCGCAGGGAAGATCAGCTTCAGCGAGATAAAGGAAACATCCACCGATGCAAAGTCGGGATTCGGCTGCATATCCTCGGATGTGAGGTATCTCGCGTTCGTGCGTTCCATGACGACAACGCGCTCGTCGCTCCTCAGGCTCCAGTCCAGCTGACCGTAGCCGACGTCAACGGCATAGACCCTTGTCGCACCGTTCTTCAGCATGCAGTCCGTAAAGCCGCCTGTCGACGCACCGATATCCGCGCATACCTTTCCCTCGAGGCTTACGTCAAATACCTTCATCGCCTTCTCAAGTTTCAGTCCGCCGCGGGATACATACGGGCAGATATCCGTCTTTACGGTAAGCTCCGCATCTTCAGGGAGCATATCACCGGCTTTTGTGATTTTTTTTGTTCCCGAGAATACCTCGCCTGCCATGATCAGCGCACGCGCACGCTCTCTGGAGGAAGCCAGCCCACGGGAAACCAGCAGAACATCAACTCTTTGCTTTGCCATTCTTTTTCACCTTTTTATCCTTTTTGCTGAAGAAATACACGATACCGCCGATCGTTTCGACGATCTTTACGTTATTCTTCATCGCATATCCTTTGCCGAGCGCCTTTCCCGCAACGGTGATCGCTGCAACGATGCCCGACATCCCGATCCCCAGAGCGACCTCAGAGGCACTCTTTGCCTGCAGGATGATCTTCGCGACGATCGCCGCGCCTGCCGCACCGCTGACGATACCGCAGACATCGCCGATAACGTCGTTGCAGACGTTCGCCACGATATCCGCATTCTTGAGCAGCTTCAGTGCATGGACCGCCTTTTTGATCTTGCGGGATGACATCGCGATAAACGGTGTCTGCTCGCAGGATGCAAAAGCCGTTCCGATAATATCAAACAAAATACCGATCAGGATCAGCACGATCAGCACGATCGTCGAGAGCCCGATGCCCAGATCCGACAAAAAAAGCTCTGAAATGAGACTCACGCCCGTAGAAACGATCAGCGTGATCAGAAACATTTTCAGAACAATATAATTATGTTTCTTTTTTGCCGGCTTTTTACCTGACATTTTTATTCTTCTCTCCTGTTTTATCAAGCAGTAATGCTTTTTCAAACCCCGAATATTTTCTTAAAAAAAGGTGGTGGCATAACAGATAAACCTTGCAGCTTAGGTCCGGTAGGATTTCCCTACGCACTACTCTCCGTCGCCGATAAGAGCGGTTTCCCTTTAAAGCACGCAGCATCGGGTTTCCCCGTATGCGACCGGATTGCCGTTTAGACCACACTATAATCTCCGCTATGCCTGGATTACAGCCTAGGAGCTTTCCTCGACAGCACACTTCCGATTTCTAGCCTCTTTTGCCAGCAAAGTTTCAATCGGTCTTAACGCAAGACGCATCCGCTCCGCCGAGCAATGCGTTCACTCCCGTATCCCCTTTGACCAACTCAAGGCAGGCTACAACTGCACACAGCTGCGAGCCGCATTGCAGGTTTAATCCCATTCGATAGCGCTAAATTTATCTTCGCGTTACCTACAGGGTCTCCACGAGTGGTGGGAAAATCCCCCGTATGCCATTACGGGCTACCCAGCCCTCTTAACTCCCAGCATCAGCCCCGGACTGGGCGTCTGAAGCCAACACCAGAAACTTCAACGATGTGCCATTTACGGATTTTTAGGCCCGTCTTCGAAATCGGCAGTACCGACTAGGATACT
>JAZRGP010000106.1:0-1501 GCA_045644225.1 Christensenellaceae bacterium
ACGCCGCCGGGAGAGCATACCGCATCCTTGAGTTTGCCCGGATGTTCGCCTGTATCCAGCTGCAGCTTTGCCGCGCCGACGAGCATCTCCGAGATGAGCTGATAGGAAGCCGCTCTGGGAAGACCGTACCTAACCCCCGCATCCGAGAAAGCCTCCATCATCTGATCGACGAAAGCAAGTCCGCATCCCGAGATCACACCTGCGATGTCGATCTGCTTGCGGGGCAGTACATGCACCGTGCCGATCGCGGAGAACATCTCCTTGATCTCAGCGAGCTCCTCGGGCAGCAGGGAGTTCTCTTCCTCGAAGAGGTATACGCCCTCGCCGACCTGTGCGGGAGTGTTGGGCATGATGTACTGGATGCGTGTATCATCCGTGAGGATGTCCGAATATGCTGAAAAGTCGATGCCCCATGCGATGGAGAGCAGCGCCTTGCCCTTCAGCTCTTTTTTGAGCTTTTTCGCATTCTCAGCAGCCTGCTGCGGCTTGCATGCCATCACGATGATGTCGCTCTTTTCGCAGAGCTCTTCTATGGAAGCGCAGGGAGCAAAGCCGATACGCTCAGCGTTGCCTGCGAGCTTTTCTGCATTGGGTGCGTATGCAAAGACCTGATCCTTGCGCAGCAGACCGCGGCCGAGAAGTCCGCCTGCGATCGCCTGCGCCATATTACCCATTCCGATAAATCCGATATTTTTCATAGCTTTTTCCTCTCAGTTGAACATAGGTGTGGAGAGATAGCGGTCGCCCGTATCGGGGAGCAGCGCAACGATCAGCTTGCCGCGGTTTTCCTCGCGCTTTGCGATCTCCGCCGCTGCCCATGCTGCCGCGCCCGAGGAGATGCCCACGAGGAAGCCTTCGCCGCGTGCGATGCGCTTGCCCGTTTCCATGGCGTCTTCGTCCGTTACCGTGATGATCTCGTCATAGCAGGAGGTATCCAGTGTGTTGGGGATGAAGTTTGCGCCGATGCCCTGGATCTTATGCGGACCTGCCGTGCCGCCGGAGAGCAGCGGAGATGCCGCGGGCTCGACCGCAACGATGCGTACGTCGGGATTCTGTTCCTTCAGATACTTTGCCGTGCCGCTCAGCGTACCGCCTGTGCCGACGGTCGCAACGAAGATATCGACCTTTCCGTCGGTATCCTGCCAGATCTCGGGACCCGTCGTTGCGTAATGCGCTGCGGGGTTTGCGGGATTATCGAACTGACCGGGGATGAAGCTGCCTTCGATCTCCGCGGCAAGCTCGTTTGCCTTTTCGATCGCTCCGCTCATGCCCTTGCTGCCTTCGGTCAGGATGATCTCCGCGCCGTATGCCTTTAAAAGGTTGATGCGCTCGATACTCATGGTGTCAGGCATGGTGAGGATGATGCGGTAGCCGCGTGATGCAGCGATGGAAGCAAGGCCGATGCCTGTGTTTCCGCTGGTGGGTTCGATGATGACCGCGCCGGGCTTCAGGAGACCGCGCTGTTCGGCATCATTGGGCATGGAGAGAGCAACTCTGTCCT
>JAZRGP010000107.1:0-1044 GCA_045644225.1 Christensenellaceae bacterium
GGCGCAGACCTGCTTCCGCAAGAACGAGCGCACAGAACATTCCCGCAGGACCGAACCCAACGACGATGGGGCGTTCGGAAGATGTGCATTTCGGGATATCATAACTGAGCGGGATATGCTGCTCAGCAAGTTTTTGGGAGATCAGCTTTTTTTCGTTTTTAGCCGAGAATGCAGCGGTGCAGATGTAGTGGATATCATGCTTTTTGCGTGCATCGACGGATTTTTTCAAGAGCTGAAGATCGCTGAGGTCTTCTTGCTTTACGCGCAGAGTTTTTGCGGCTTTTCGGTAAAGAGCATCGATCTCATCATTGATCTCAAGTCTCAGATTGCGTACTTTTATCATAATAATTTACCTGCCAGTCTGCCGCTGGACCATGCCCACTGCAGATTATATCCGCCGCAGTCACCGTCGACGTCGAGGACTTCGCCGCATGCATAGAGTCCGCTGACGAGTCTGCTCTGCATTGTCTTATCATCAAATTCATCGGTGATCGCTCCGCCTGCGGTTACCTGCGCATTGGCAAATCCCGTGGTTCCTTTCACTTCGAGCGGGAAGCAGAGCAGGGCAGAAGTGATCTTTTTCCTTTCGGAGTCAGTAAGCTCGGAGATCTCTTTGGAAAGCGCGATTCCGCAGTATTTCACAACTGCCTGACCGAGGCGTTTGCTGAGAAGTCCCGTAAGCAGGTTCTCGCAGGTCGTCTTTCTCGGCAGAGAAAGGATCTGCATGATCTGTTCAAAAGACTGATCGGGAAGAAGATTTAGCTCGATGCGTGCATTGTTTTCATATCCGCGCAGATGGCGGGAGATAGAGAAGATCGCAGGACCGCTGATACCGTATTCCGTGAAAAGCACTTCACCGATGGTCTCCGCGATGAGTTTCTTGCCGCTCATCAGCTTGACCTGCGCATCGGACTTGATGCCTTTCAAAGCTTTGATATATGTCGTATCCGTCTTCAGCTGAACGAGAGCAGGAGAGAGCGGGGAGATCCTATGCCCGAAAGAACGGAGCAGATCATAGCCGAAGCTGCAGCCGCCGAGTTTCGG
>JAZRGP010000108.1:0-3946 GCA_045644225.1 Christensenellaceae bacterium
AAGGGTATCGTCTGTCATGCCATCACCGAAAAGACGGGTCTGCTCTGCGGTATCGCGGCTGTTTCCGAGAGCGATGATGTCATGATGATCACAAATGAAGGTACGATGATCCGTACACCTGTTTCCGATATCCGTGTATGCGGCAGACCGTCTCAGGGTGTCATCGTCATGCGTCTTTCCGAGGATGCACACGTTGTCAACTTCGCGGCTGTCAAGGACGAGGAGCAGGCGGCAAAGGATGCCGAAAAAGATGCCGAGCTGATCGTTGATGAGCCGGAAACGCCCGAAGTACGGGAGCTTTCTGAAGCAGACGAGGAGATCGAGCTTCTCGAGATCGATGCACCGGCAGATGATGACGACATCTGATATTTTCACAATATCGCCGAACAAAACATGAAAGAATTGTAAAAAACGAAGCAAATACAAAATACCTCTTGCATGATGCAAAAAAATGCTGTATAATGTTGTGTAAAGGAATAAATGTTCTGAACACATTGCATTGACTGCGAACAATTATCAGAAAATAAGAGGAGAATAGTAAAATGGCAACAAAGACCAAAAAGCCCGAATCCATCACCGCGATCGAAAATCCCGACGAAAAAAGAAAAGCGCTCGACACCGCCATTTCCCAGATCAAGAAGGCAAAGGGTGCAGGCAGTATCATGCGCCTTGGCGACAATGTCAATATGAATGTCCAGGCGATTCCGACCGGCTCTCTGACACTCGACCTTGCACTTGGTATCGGCGGTGTTCCGAGAGGACGTATTGTCGAAATTTACGGTCCGGAATCCTCCGGTAAAACAACAGTTGCGCTGCACGCAGTTGCGGAAGCACAGAAGATGGGCGGCGCTGCGGCATATATCGACGTTGAACAGGCTCTTGATCCCGTTTACGCGAAGGCACTCGGCGTAGATATCGACAATCTTCTCGTATCTCAGCCCGACAGCGGTGAGCAGGCGCTCGAGATCGCGGAAACGCTCGTAAGAAGCGGTGCGATCGATATCATCGTTATCGACTCCGTTGCGGCACTCGTTCCCAAGGCAGAGATCGACGGCGAAATGGGTGATTCTCACGTTGGTCTGCAGGCAAGACTGATGTCTCAGGCACTCCGTAAGCTGGCAGGTCCGATCTCCAGATCCAACACTGTAGCGATCTTCATCAACCAGCTTCGTGAAAAGGTCGGCATCATGTTCGGCAACCCTGAAGTTACTCCCGGCGGTCGTGCGCTGAAGTTCTATTCTTCCGTTCGTCTTGAGATCAGACGCGGCGAACAGATCAAGGAAGGCGAAAACATCCTCGGCAACAAGACCAAGGTCAAGATCGTCAAGAACAAGGTCGCTCCGCCTTTCAAGACAGCTGAATTCGAGATCCGTTACGGCACGGGTATCCTGAAGTCCGCAAGCGTTCTCAACGTTGCGGTCGAGCTGGATATCATCGCAAAGAGCGGCGCGTGGTTCTCCTATGAAGGCGCGAAGATCGGACAGGGCAGAGATAATGCACGCAAGTATCTTGAAGAAAATCCTGCAATCATGGAAGAGATCAAGGAAAAGATCAAGGTAAAGATGAACGGAGAAGAACCTGCAGAAGCTCCGCAGGAATGATCCGCTATATGACGATCCAAAACCGCTGCCTGCGAAATGGCGGCGGTTTTTTATTGATATTTAAAGGGAAAAAGTTAAACTGATTGTATGTGGGAACTTGATTTTGAGAAACAGATGTGCTAATATTATTGTAACTGAATATAAAAGCTGTGATAAGAAATAGTAAGTATCCGGGAATTACAGAGAGAAGGCGGTCGGTGCGAGCCTTTATTGAAAGATACCCAACCCATCTTTGAGCTGTGACCCGAACGAACATTGTTTCAGTAAGCGTCACCGGGCTTCTCCCGTAACAGAGAGACGGCAGGGATAGACCTTTGCCGATGAGTGCGGATTCATTCCGAAATCAGGTGGTACCGCGGACAGTTATGATCGTTCGCCCTGAGCTGACGAAAAGTCAGTTCGGGGCTTTTTGTATTTTAAAATATTATGTGAGGTAGCGTAATGAAATTAGACAAACTTGTAGGTAACAGATTTAAAGAAAGACCGTCGGATTGTATCGTTGACAGCCATGCATTCATGGTTCGCGGCGGCTATGTAAAATACGTTGCAAACGGCATTTTCTCCTCTTATATGCCGCTGAAGAGAGTAACAAAAAAGATCGAGCAGATCATCCGTGAAGAAATGGATGCGATCGACGGTCAGGAAGTTTCTTTCCCCGTTGTTATGCCTGCGTCTCTCTGGCAGGAATCCGGCAGATACGAGAGCATCGGCAAAGAGCTCGTTCGCTTCGCTGACAGAAACGATGCACCCCTCGTTCTCGGTATGACACACGAAGAAGCTGCTGTTCAGCTCGTTCGTGAATACGGCCAGACATATGCGAAGTATCCCTTCATGATCTATCAGATCCAGACAAAGTTCCGTGACGAAGCAAGACCCAGAGCAGGTCTTATCCGCGTTCGCGAATTCACGATGAAGGATGCTTACTCCTTCCATACAAGCCAGGCTGACCTTGAAGAATACTATGCAAAGTGCCACAAGGCATATGAACGCGTATACGCAAGAGCAGGTCTCCCGGAAGTAATCTCCGTTGCATCCGACTCCGGTATGATGGGCGGCAGCATTTCCCATGAATTCATGCTTCTCACACCCATCGGTGAAGACTCCATCGCGATCTGCAGCGAATGTGACTACCGCGCAAACATGGAAGCTGCGGAAAGCATCATCCCCAAGCAGAGAGACGAAGTTTCCGAAGAGCTGACGATGGTACACACACCCGGTTTCCAGACGATCGAAGAAGTCTGCACATTCCTCAAGAGCGAAGAAAAGGATTCCTGCAAGGCAGTGATCTATCAGCGCAATGCTGACGATAAATACATCGTGCTCTTCATCCGCGGCGACCTCGAAGTCAACGAAACAAAGCTCACAAACTATCTCGGCTTCGACGTACACCCCGGTGTTGTTACGGAAGACTGCGGTCTGAAGGCAGGCTACACAGGTCCCGTAGGTCTGGAAGGCGATTTCATCGTTCTTTATGACAGCTCTCTCGAAGGCAGAAACAACCTCGTTTGCGGCGCAAACAAGGAAGAATACCACTACACAGGTCTTGATATGGACCGCGATGTTGCAGGTGTTGAATATCACGACTTTGCGAAGATCATGGAAGGCGGCATCTGCCCGAAGTGCGGCAAGCACGCGATCACGATCTCCCGCGGTATCGAAGTCGGCAACATCTTCCAGCTCGGCACAAAGTATACAAAGTCCATGGACATGACTTATGTCGATCAGGATTCCAATACACAGCATCCGATCATGGGCTGCTACGGTATCGGCGTTGGCAGACTCGCTGCTGCGATCTGCGAAACTTACCACGATGATTACGGCCCGATCTGGCCCATGTCCGTTGCTCCCTGGGAAGTTCACCTCTGCTGCATGAGAGCAGACGATGCGGAAGCAAGAGCATATGCTGATAAGCTTTATGCTGAACTGCAGAAGAAGGGCATCGAAGTGATCTATGATGACCGCTCCGTCAGCGCTGGCATTATGTTTGCAGATGCAGACCTGCTGGGCGTTCCTGTAAGAGTGATCGTCAGCCCGAGAAACCTCAAGCAGAATGTCGTAGAAGTCAAGACAAGAGACAAGAGCTACGCAGAAAACATCTCCATGGATACAGCAGTTGAAGAAATCATCAAGCTGGTCAATGACAAGAAGGCAGCTGAAAGAGCAGTTGCAGACGCGATCTAAAAAATCAAGGGATCTCCTCGCGGGATCCCTTTTTTAGTGATGAAATTATAAAAACGCTTTGTTGCTTGCATTTCTCTGGGTTTCATAATATAATACATCAATGGTGGTCCAGAATCCAAGTCGGTACTCCCGATTTCGAAGACGGGCCAAAAAATCCGTAAATG
>JAZRGP010000109.1:0-2922 GCA_045644225.1 Christensenellaceae bacterium
TGTATATCTCCCGTCAGAAAGAAGAGATCCGTAAGAGGATCGAACATTTCGATAACAAACTCTATCTGGAGTTCGGCGGAAAGCTCTTTGATGACTTCCATGCGATGCGCGTTCTCCCCGGCTTTGAATCCAATGCAAAGATCAAGCTCCTGCAGGAATTCAAGGACGAGGCTGAGATCATCTTCGCGATCAATGCTGACGACATCGGCGCAAACAAGCTCCGTGCGGATATCGGCATTACTTATGATATGGATCTTCTGCGTCTGATGGACAACATCCGCAAGATGGGTCTGCTCGTTTCTTCCGTCGTTATCACACAGTATAAGCATCAGCCCGCGGCGGATTCTTTCCGCACCATGCTGGAGAACCGCGGTGTCAGCACCTATCTGCACTACCCCATCGACGGTTATCCCACGAATATCGACAAAGTCGTCAGCGACGAGGGCTACGGCATCAACGACTACGTCCCCACGACGCGTCCGCTTGTCGTCGTAACGGCGCCCGGTCCCTGCTCGGGAAAGATGGCTACCTGCCTCTCCCAGCTTTATCATGAATACAAGCAGGGCAAAAAATCCGGCTATGCGAAATTCGAGACCTTCCCGATCTGGAACATCCCGCTGAAGCACCCCGTTAACCTCGCTTATGAAGCGGCAACGGCAGACCTTCACGACGTCAACATGATCGACCCCTTCCACCTCGAGAAATACGGCGTCTCCACAGTAAACTACAACCGCGATATCGAAGTATTCCCCATCGTCCAAACCATCCTCAAGAAGATCACGGGCGAGGAAACATATTATTCTCCCACAGACATGGGCGTTAACATGGCAGGCTACGGCATTGCCGATGATGAGATCGTCAAAGATGCTGCAAAGCAGGAGATCATCCGCAGATATTACCGTGCGGAATGCGACCTGCTGCTCGGCAGAACAGACTCCGAGACAGTCGCTCGCCTCAAGTCCATCATGACTCAGCTCAACATCAAGCCCGAGGACCGCATCGCTGCGGATTCCGCACTGCAGAAGTTCAACAGAAAGAACACTCCCGCAATGGCGATCCGCCTGCCCGACGGCATGATCATGACTGGCAGAGGCAGCGAAACAATGACTCCTGCATCCAGCTGTGTCATCAACTCCATCAAATATCTCGCAAATATTTCCGAAGAGATCCATCTGATCTCTCCCGTAATCCTCGAGCCGCTGAAGGCGCTCAAGAAGGACGTCCTCGGCATGAAGAAGCTCGTGCTGAATCTGGAAGAAGTATTAAACGCGATCAGCATCTGCGCCGCGACGAACACCATGGTCGCTTTTGCACTCTCCAAGCTGAAGGAACTCCGCGGCTGCGAGGCACACTCCAGCCATATGCTCTCCAGCGCGGATGAGAATACCCTCCGCCGCCTCGGCATCAACATCACGAGCGAAGCACGCTTCCCCAATGATGACCTCTTCTATATGTAAGGAGCCGACAAAATGAGATGCGGCTGCCCGCAGTGCGGGACATATATGATCCAGTCCGACGGCATTACGATGGGGTGCATCTGCCCCGATCCCGATTGCGGCTACCGCTGCACGGATTGCCTCGGCACAAAGACGCTCATCAGCAGAGAGACCCTCGCCGCAATGAAGCAGGACCCCATCTTCGAGATGCAGTTCCTCTCCAAGCGCACAGATGACGAAGAATGATATTATAAATCAGCAGTCAACAGACTGCTGATTTTTTTGCTCCGCAGGTTCAGGGAACTTCTTGTAAGAAGTTCCCTGAAAACCCTCAAGAACTTTTTCACGCAAATGCGTTGCATTTGCTATAAGATATAAAGCCTCCGTTTCTATTATTCCGATATCAAGATCAATATTCCGTGCTTTTTCCCGCTGGATATGCTATACTCTTCCTATCAACGAAAGGAACTTGCTATGAAAACAGTTAAATTATATGACCTCGACAGCCACATGAAAGAATTCGACGCAGTCGTGCAGCATATCGGCACCGATGATAAGGGCGCTTATGCCGTGCTCGATCAAACAGCCTTCTTCCCCGAAGGCGGCGGTCAGTATGCCGATGTCGGCACCCTTGACGGGATCAGCGTGACCGATGTTCAGGAGCAGGATGGCGAGATCCGCCATTATATCGACGGTACGCTCTCCGTCGGCGCATCCGTACACGGCATCCTCGACTGGGAGATCCGCTTTAACCGCATGCAGCATCATTCGGGCGAGCACATCGTCTCGGGGCTTGTACATCAGAAATACGGCTACGAGAATGTCGGCTTCCACCTCACGGATTCCTGCGCAACGCTGGACTTCAGCGGCGAACTCACCAAAGAACAGCTCGACGAGATCGAACTGCTCGCAAACAAAGCAGTTTGGGAGAATTCTCCCGTCAGCGCGGTATACCCCGATCCCGAGACCCTCGCTGCGCTCAATTACCGCAGCAAGCTCGACCTCACGGAGAACGTCCGCATCGTGACTTTCCCGGGGAGCGACGTCTGCGCATGCTGTGCGCCGCACGTCAATTTCACAGGCGAGATCGGCTGCATCAAGCTCGTCGACTCCATGCGCCACCGCGGCGGAACGCGCGTCACGCTCTATGCAGGCAAAAATGCCATCGCGGATTATGCGGATAAATACCGCAATGTCCATGCGATCTCCGCGCTGCTCTCCGCAAAGCAGAGCGAAACCGCAGCCTGCGTGACCCGCCTGCACGGTGAATATATCGAAAACAAGCGTGCCATGAACGACCTCAAGAAGCAGCTGATGGAATATAAGGTCAGCGAGCTTACGGAGACCGATGGCCATATGCTGATCTTTGAGGAGAACACCGACGTCCTCACCATGCGCGGCCGCGCAAACAAAGCCGTGCCGAAATGCGGCGGCGTATGCTTTGGACGACACCATCACGCGCCACATGCTGGCTGCCCACAATTTG
>JAZRGP010000110.1:0-1656 GCA_045644225.1 Christensenellaceae bacterium
GCGCGGTCGTGAACGGCGGCACACTGCATACACCCAGACTCGTTCAGTCGCTGACGGACGATGACGGGAAGATCATCGAAGAATACGCAACAGAGGAAGTAAGACAGGTCATTTCCGCTGAAACATCCGAAAAAATGCGCGGCATCCTTGAAAGCGTCGTCGCAAACGGCAGCGGAAGCAACGGCAAGATCGAAGGCTACCGCGTAGGCGGCAAGACAGGTACGGCGCAGATGTACGAAAACGGCAAGATCGTAGAAGGTCAGGTCATTTCCTCCTTTATCTGCTGCGCTCCTGCGGATGATCCCGAATATGCGGTACTGTTCGTGGTATATGAGCCGAAGGTACCCGTAACATTCGGCAGCGTGGTCGCGGCTCCTTTCGCAAAGGACATCATGGAGCAGTGCCTGAAATATGCGGGCATTCCCGCGGCAGATGTTACTGCGGAAGATCAGGCGACGGTACCCGTTCCCATGATCATCGGCAAGACTGTGAAGGAAGCTGCTGAGATCATGAAGGATGCAGGACTGTTCCTCGACTGCGAAGCGCACGAAAGCGAGATCACGGCGCAGTCTCCCGTTGAGGGAACTCGCGTGAAGAAGGGCAGCACGGTCGCTGCGGTAACGAGCGAATCGGGTGTAGACGTGACGCAGGGCGATTCCGTACCCGATGTTGAAGGCATGACTGCACTTGAGGCATATAATACGCTGAAGGAAGCAGGTCTCAACATGCAGATCGCGGAAGAATCGCACGGAAACACGGTAGTAAAAGAACAGATCCCGTCTGCAGGGTCGAAATATAATGCGGGAGATACCGTTACGGTGATCCTCGGCGAAGATAAGGCTGAGGACGAAACGGAAGAATAAATCGTTTGGGGGAGAAAGACCATGAAACTGAAAGATTTATTAAAGAACATAAACTACAAGATGATCGGCAGCGACGACGCAGAGATCACGAACATTCAGTATGACTCCAGAAAGGTCACGGAAGGTTCTCTCTTCTTCTGCATCATCGGTTTTAATGCGGACGGTCACAAGTTCGCGGCATCTGCAGCGGAAAAGGGAGCAGCATGCCTCGTTGTAAGCACACCGCAGGACCTCGATATTCCGCAGGTCGTCGTTGAGGACACACGCGAAGCAATGGCGCTGATCTCTTCGAATTTCTACGGATGCCCCGCGGACAAGCTGAGAATGGTCGCGGTCACGGGAACGAACGGAAAGACCTCGACGACCTATATGCTCAAGAAGATCTTTGAGCAGGCAGGCAGCAAGGTTGGTCTCATCGGTACGATCGAAAGCATCATCGGGGAGAAGAGAGTACAGTCCGAACGCACGACTCCTGAATCCATGGATCTGCAGAAGATGCTCTCGGATATGCTGGAAGCAGGATGCGATACTGTCGTTATGGAAGTATCCTCGCATTCTCTTGTGCTGAAGAGAGTATTCGGCATCCGCTTTGCAGGTGCGATCTTCACGAATCTGACGCAGGATCATCTCGACTTCCATACGGATATGGATGATTATGCGAATGCGAAGGCGATCCTCTTTGAAAACGCAGAACACAGCGTGATCAATGAAGACGACGCATATGCGGAGATCATGAAAAAACACGTTACTGGAGAGCTTACGACATTCTCCATCGATGCAGCAGCTGATTACA
>JAZRGP010000111.1:0-14943 GCA_045644225.1 Christensenellaceae bacterium
GGATGAGACCGAGATCCCTGAGTTTTGGATTTTTCGCGGCCATCAGAAAGATCACGCCGACAAGCGCGAACGCAAGGGAGAAGTTCTCGGGCTTTAACAGCTCGGTCCACGCGGAGGTGCTGCTGATGCCCGCGAGGCTCAGCAGCCATGCGGTGACCGTCGTGCCGATATTTGCGCCCATGATCACTCCGACGGATCGAGAGAGGGTCATCACTCTTGCGTTGACGAGACTGACGAGCATGACCGTAACCGCGGAGGAAGACTGGATCACGGTGGTTATGCCGATGCCGAGAAAAAGGCTTTTCAAAGGAGAATCGGTCAGCCTGCGGAGGATCGTCTCGAGCCTGCCGCCTGCGAGGCTCTGCAGAGCGTCGGACATCGTGCTCATGCCGAAGAGGAAGAATGCCAGACCGCCGCAGAGCAATAATACGGAAAATATGTTCATATCGGATAACGTGCTTTCGATCGGTAATTGAGATCCGAAGATCTGTTATCAAATATATGGAGAAAAAACAAAAAAAGACGACTGAAAAAAGCCGTCGGAGGGTCGTATTTGATCATTTACTGATTCCAGAAAGAATTGCGGCATTCCTGCGGGAGAGGGAGGTCGTAACCGCGGGCATTCATGGACTTCAGCTTAAAGAGCAGAAACTCGGGATAGACATCGAGCGTGCTTGCGAGAGAGGAGAGGTCGGGATTATCCGCAAGGGCGGAGAGTACGTCGGCATCCTGCAGCAGGAGGTCCGCCGCGAAGAGATTCGCCTCGATCTCGGGCTTGCCTGAGCGGTCGAAGAGGGTATGCTCGGAAAATACCGCATCGCAAAGAGAGCGGTGCAGCTGATCGTGACCAAGCTCATGCGCACAGATCATGCGCTGCTTTTCCGCACAGAGTCCCTCGTTGATGAGGATATACGGCTGATCTTCCGCGAGGAAGTATAGCCCCTGCAGGCTGCCGAGGTTTTTGCGGCGCAGGATGATCCCGAGGGCATCGGCGATCTCGAAAGGATCCCGCGTGCAGAAACGCTCTGCAAGGGAGTTGGCATATTCGTAGCTCGTCATTTGCTGCGAGTCTCCCAGAAAACCTCGCTGATCGCACGGAATACGAGTTCCTTATCTTCGTCGGAAAGCTCGCCGCCCGTAAAGAGTGCGGTGGCTTCGTTGATGATGCGCTGTGCGGCAAGGTTATCGGCATTGTATTTCTGCTGAGCGGAGATGACTGCCTGATCTTCCGCACCGATGAGGAAATCTGTCGTTACACCGAAATACGCACAGATCTTTGTAATGGTATCTGCGCTTTTGGGATAACGGCGGCCGTTTTCATAATCGGATAAGGTTTTGCGGACGATGCCGAGTTCTTTGCAGAGTTCGTCCTGCGTCATATTACGGGACTGGCGCAGAGATTTTAAACGTTCAGCGAACATATTGTCTCCTTGATGAGTAATATTATACACAAATTAGTTGTTGACAAATACGCGAATTGCGCATATAATCAAAAACACAGTAATGAGTAACAAGTTACACATAAATGATACAACAAAGCACACGGGAAGTCAACGGAAAAATGCAGGAAAGAGTTATATTACATTCTGATCTGAATAACTATTATGCGAGCGTGGAATGCATGATCGATCCGACGCTGCGGGATAAATATGTCGCGGTATGCGGAAAGCGGGAGGATCGCCACGGGATCGTTCTCGCGAAGAATCAGAAGGCAAAGCTCTGCGGCGTACAGACAGGCGAGCCGATCTGGCAGGCGCAGCAGAAATGCCCTGATCTCGTGATCGTTCCGCCGCACTTTGACCTGTATATCAAATACTCCAAGTGCATGCACGAGTTGTATTATCGGTATACGGACAAGATCGAGCCGTTCGGGCTGGATGAATGCTGGCTGGACGTTACGGCGAGCGGAAAGCTGTTCGGTTCGGGCGAGGAGATCGCCTATGACATCAAGGAGCGCGTCAAGAGCGAGCTTGGGCTGACGGTATCCGTCGGAGTGAGCTTTAACAAGATCTTCGCAAAGCTGGGGTCGGACATGAAAAAGCCCGATGCGGTAACCGTGATCACGCGGGAAAATTTTAAAAGAAAGGTTTGGGGATTGCCGATGGATGATCTTCTGGGGATCGGTCGACAGACATATGCGAAACTATATAAGAAAGGACTGCGCACGATCGGGGATGTTGCACGGTGTGAGCCGAAGCTGCTGCGGTCGTGGCTGGGGATCAACGGAGAGAAGCTATGGGTATATGCAAACGGGCTGGATCACTCCCGCGTGCGTCCGTACGGAGACCTGCCTGCGCCGAAGAGCATCGGTCACGGGATCACCTGCACGGCGGATCTTTACGATAATACCGAGGTGCGCAAAGTGTTATCCGAGCTTGCGCAGAATGTTTCGCACCGTCTGCGTGAAGGAGGATATTATGCGGCACGGCTGCAGCTGGGCATCAAGGATAACGAGCTGCACCGGCAGGATTATCAGTTCTGCCTGAAATATCCCACGCAGAGCTGGCACGAGATCACGGACAAGGTGATGCAGATCTTTTTGCTGCGCTATGACTGGCGGAAGCCTGTGCGTGCGCTTTCCATAGCGGCGATGGGGCTGGAAGATGCCGCGGGACCCATTCAGATGGATCTCTTCTATGATATGGAGCAGCATCGCAAGATCGACCGCGTCGAGCGGAGCGTTGAGAGCATCCGAGGGAGATACGGACGGTCGTCGATCCGCACGGCGGCATCGCTCTACGGATTGAAGATGCCTATCACGGAAGTGGAAGAAACGCTGATTATGCCAAAAGCGATGTACATTTGAAATGATAATGTGATATACTGTAAATATCATATGAAAGGACACAAAAAGCATGGAAAAGGCTTGTGTACATATTTACTGCGGAAACGGCAAAGGCAAGACGACGGCATCGATCGGGCTGCTGACGAGGGCATCGGGCGCTGAGAAAAAATGCCTGCTGGTGCAGTTCTTAAAGACGACGCCGACCTCTGAGATCGCGTCGCTCCAAAAACTTGGCGTGAAATGCATGCGTGCGGAAAGCGCGATCAAGAAGTTCATCTTTGCGATGAACGAAGAGGAGAAGAAGCAGTACAGCGCGGAGCAGAGCGCACTTTTTGCGCAGGTCTGCGAGGAAGCGAAGGAACAGTATGACCTGATCGTAATGGACGAGATCCTCGATGCGGTATCGCTGGGACTCATCAGTGAGGATGCGCTTGCGAAGCTTCTTGCGGAAAAGAGCGATACAGAGATCGTGCTGACGGGCAGAGCGCCGAGCGAAAAGATCGCGCAGTATGCGGATTATTATACCTGCATGGAACCCGTGAAGCATCCTTACAGCGAGGGACTCTGCGCACGCAAAGGGATCGAATTCTGATATTTTTTGACACGCTTCCGAAAATATATTAAAATGGAACTATCCGATAGCTTACAAATCAATATATAAAGGAGGTTGTTCCGTTATGAAACAGTATCCGAATATCACGATCAGCCGCGAATACGGAAGCGGCGGACACGAGGTCGGTGAACTTGTCGCGAAGAAACTCGGTCTGCCTTTTTATGACAATGAGCTGATCACGATGGCATCCAAAGACAGCGGGATCGCGGAGAAGCATTTCCACGAGGCTGAGCTTTCCGCAAAGACGAGCTTCGGGATGGCGCTCGGGATGATGGGAGGCGGTCAGTACGGTATGCCGCTGAACAACCGTCTGTATGCTGCGCAGGCACGGCTCATCCGCACGATCGCGGATCAGGGACCTGCGGTTTTCGTGGGCAGATGTGCGGACTATGTTCTGAAAGGATATAAGCCCTGTCTGGATATCTTTATCCAGTGTGAGCATATGGAATCCCGCATCGAGCGCATCATGCGGCGCAACGGGCTTACAGAGGCAGAGGCACGCGAACGCATCAAGATGGTGGATAAATGCCGCTCGACCTATTACTCCTTCTATACAAGCATGAAATGGGGCAAACGTGAAAACCACGACCTCATCCTCGATACGCACATTATAGGCATGGAAGGTACGGCAGACGTCATCGCACTGTATGTCAATAAATACATGGAAAATATTTAAACAGAAAAAGAACCGGCATTGCCGGTTCTTTTGTATTGCTTGAATAATGTCTTAGAGTGCTGCCTTATAGATCTGATAGAAATCTTCGGCACCGAGGAGCTTTGCGGAGCCTGCAGGACCGTTGTTCGCGGTATAGCACATCTTAGCCATGGTATGGAGCTGTTCGTCAGTGGGAGCGATGCCGAGTTCTGTGAGAGAGGTCGGCATATTGATGGAACGGAAGAAGTCTTCCATCTTTTCGATACCCTTGAGTGCGACGGATTCGGGAGTGCCTTCGTCGCAGACGCCCATTACGTTAACAGCATACTTATGGAAGCGGTTCAGGCAATTGTCCATAACGTATCTTGCCCAGCTGCCCCAGATCGCCGCGAGACCTGCACCGTGAGCAACGTCGAACATACCGCCGAGCTCATGCTCGAGCTGATGGGTGTTCCAGTCGCCGCCGTCGCCGCCGCAGCTCGTGAGACCGTTATGAGAAAGGCTGCCTGCCCACATGACTTCTGCGCGGGCATCGTAGTTCATGGGATCATCGACGAGGATCTTTGCGTTTGTCATAACGTTTTTCAGCAGAGTTTCGGCAATGCCATCTGTGAGATCAAGAGATTCACCGCTGTTGAAATAGCGTTCCATGGTATGCATGAGGATATCTGCACAGCCGCTTGCTGTCTGATAATCGGGGAGTGTCATGGTGAGTTCGGGATTCATAACTGCGAACTTCGGGCGCAGGCATTCATGCTGATATGCGCGCTTTACGCCGCCTTCGTCTTTCGTTACGACTGTGCCGTTGCTCATTTCGCTGCCTGCTGCTGCGATGGTCAGAACGACACCGATGGGGAGTGCAACGGAAGATGTGCGCTTGAAATCATAGAGATCCCATACATCGCCGTCATCCGGGATGCCGAGGCTGATCGCTTTTGCGGAGTCGATCGTGCTGCCGCCGCCGACTGCGAGGATAAAGTCAACGCCTTCCTTCTTGCCGAGAGCGATGCCTTCATAAATGAGAGAGAGGCGGGGATTGGGCTTTACGCCGCCGAGTTCGACATAAGCAACGCCTTCTGCATCGAGAGCAGCCTTGATGCGGTCAAGCAGCCCCGTGCGCTTAACGCTGCCGCTGCCGTAGTGGATGAGAACCTTCTTGCAGTTCTGTTCCTTGACGAGTGCGCCGATCTGAGATTCGGTATCTTTGCCGAAGACAACTTTAGTAGGAGTATTATAAACAAAGTTTAACATTCCAAATATTCCTTTCGTATGGGATATTTTCATTATAAAAGAAAGTAGGCGGACACGCAAGCAATAAAAAAAGGCAGGATATAAATCCTGCCTTTTAATGCTTAAGATTACTTCTTGAGCTCTTCGAGGATCATGGGGATAACCTTGTAGAGGTCACCGCAGATACCGAAGTCAGCTACCTTGAAGATGGGAGCATCAGCGTTCTTGTTGATCGCTACGATGCAGTCGGATGTCTGCATACCTGCGAGATGCTGGATTGCGCCGGAGATACCGCATGCGATGTAGAGTCTCGGTCTTACTGTCTTACCTGTCTGACCTACCTGGTGGTCCTGAGAGATCCAGCCAGCGTCTACTGCTGCACGGGAGGAACCTACTACACCGCCGAGAGCTTCTGCGAGTTCGCCGATGAGCTTGAAGCCGTCTGCATTGCCGAGGCCACGGCCGCCGGATACGATTACTTCTGCTTCTACGAGGTTTACTGCCTGCTTAGCTGCCTTTACGAATTCGAGAACCTTTGTCTTGATGTCTTCTTCCTTAAGGGAGATAACTGCGTTTACTACTTCTGCCTTGCGGTCGTAGTTGGGTTCTGCCTTCTTCATAACGCCGGGACGTACTGTGGACATCTGAGGTCTGTGTCTGGGTGTTACGATTGTAGCCATGATGTTGCCGCCGAATGCGGGACGTGTCTGCAGGATGCCTCTTGTTTCGGGGTCGATCGCAAGACCTGTGCAGTCTGCTGTAAGACCTGTGTAAAGTCTGCCTGCGAGTCTCGGACCGAGGTCACGACCGATGTTTGTTGCACCGATGAGAACGATCTCAGGCTTCATTTCGTTGATAACTTCTGTGATCGCTGTTGTGTAACCGTCTGTTGTGTAGTCCTTCAGAAGTGCGCTGTCAACGTTGATGATCTTGTCTGCGCCGTATGCTGCGAGGTCTGCTGCGTTTGCTTCGAGAACGCCGTCACCGAGAAGGAGAGCGGAGAGTTCTACGCCGAGGTCGTCAGCAAGCTTTCTGCCTTCGGAAAGAAGTTCGAATACTGTGGGCATGCACTTGCCGTCTCTCTGTTCAGCAAATACCCATACGCCCTTGTATGCGGAAAGGTCTACTGCTGCTACGGGTTCTTCTACTGCCTTGCCTACGATTGCGCCCTTCTTACAGGACTTTACGCATGCGTTACAGTCTACGCACTTATCTGTTACAACGGCTTTGCCGTTTTCCATCTTGATCGCATTGTAAGGGCAGTTCTTTTCGCAAAGTTTGCAGCCGATACATTTTTCAGCAATAATTGTAATCATATTACGTCGTCCTCCTTACAGAATGTGCTTTGCCTGAAGTCTTGCGATGAGGTCCTTAACGGTTTCCTTATCTGCGCCTTCCAGCATCACGCCTGCGCCCTTCGGCTCGGGAGTGAATGTTCTGAATACGTTTGTGGGAGAGCCCTTGAGGCCTGCCTTTGTTGTGTCGATCGGTACTTCCTTAACGCTCCATACCTTGATTTCCTTTTCGTATGCGTCGAAAATGCCGCCTACGCTGGGGTATCTGGGTTCGTTGAGGTCCTTGATCGCTGTCAGGAGGCAGGGCATTGTTGTTTCGATGACCTGATAGCCGTCTTCGAGCTGTCTCTGGCAGATAACCTTGTCGCCTTCGATCTTGAGATCCTGAACGTATGTGATCTGGGGGATCTCGAGCTTTTCAGCGATCTGCGGGCCTACCTGTGCTGTATCGCCGTCGATAGCCTGTCTGCCGCAGAAGATGATGTCATAATCGCCAACGAGCTTGATAGCTTCAGCGATGATGTAGGATGTTGCCCATGTATCGGAGCCGCCGAATGCTCTGTCGGAGAGAAGGATCGCTTCGTCAGCGCCCATTGCGAGTGCTTCACGGAGAGCAACGTCTGCCTGGGGCGGGCCCATGGAAACGACTGTGATCGTTACGTCGTCTCTGCCGTCCTTGAGCTTGATCGCTTCTTCAAGAGCGTTCTTGTCGTCGTGGTTGATGATGGAGGGAACGCCGTCACGGATCAGTCTGCCTGTCTTGGGATCCAGCTTAACCTCGTTTGTATCCGGTACCTGCTTAATGCAAACAATAATTTTCATAGTTTTTTAACCTCCCGATTAGCGGAACATTGCAGCGGCAATAACCATGCGCTGAACCTGAGATGTACCTTCGTAGATTTCTGTGATCTTAGCGTCTCTCATCATTCTTTCTACGGGGTAATCTCTTGTGTAGCCGTAGCCGCCGTGGAGCTGTACGCACTTTGTTGTTACGTCCATAGCTGTTTCTGCAGCGAACATCTTAGCCATAGCAGCTTCCTTGGAGATTCTTGCACCGGACTGCTTCTTCATAGCTGCGTTGTAAACGAGGAGCTTAGCAGCCTGGATCTTTGTTTCCAGATCAGCAGCCATCCACTGGAGACCCTGGAATGCGGAGATGGGTCTACCGAACTGAACGCGTTCCTTCATGTACTTAACTGTTGTTCCAAGAGCGCCTTCTGCAATACCGAGAGCCTGAGAAGCGATACCTACACGACCGCCGTCAAGAGTGTGCATTGCGATGCTGAAGCCGCGGTTGAGTTCGCCGAGGAGGTTTTCCTTGGGAACGATCATATCTGTGAAGATAAGTTCTGTTGTGGAAGAACCGCAGATACCCATCTTTTCTTCTGTCTTACCAACAGCGAAGCCGGGGAAATCTTTTTCAACGATGAATGCGCTGATGCCCTTTGTACCCTTGGACTTATCTGTCATAGCGAATACAACGAAAACATCTGCATAACCGCCGTTTGTGATGAATACCTTGGAACCGTTGAGAACGTAGTGATCGTCAACGAGTTCAGCGATCGTCTGCTGACCAGCTGCGTCTGTACCAGCGCCGGGTTCTGTCAGACCGAAAGCACCGAGCTTCTTGCCGCTGCAGAGGTCGGGGAGGTATTTCTTCTTCTGCTCTTCTGTACCGAAGTAGTAGATCGGACCGCAGCAGAGGGAAGTGTGAGCGGAAACGATAACGCCTGTTGTAGCACATACCTTGGAGAGTTCTTCAACTGCGATGGAGTATGTGAGGTAGTCGCCGCCAGCACCGCCGTATTCCTTCGGGAAGGGAATACCCATGATGCCGAGCTTAGCCATTTTCTCAACTGTTTCTGTGGGGAAGCGATGTGTTGCATCGATCTCAGCAGCGAGAGGCTTGACTTCTGTTTCAGCAAAACGGCGCAGAGTGGTGCGTGCCATTTCCTGCTGTTTCGTCAATTCAAAATTCATAATGTGATCATCCTCCGTTTTAAGAATGTAATTTGTGCCCCGTTTACTTTTTCGGGACTATTTTGTACTGGAATCTTTGCATCCCGATTGACAGAAAACGCCAATCTAATGCATTATAAACACTCATCTTATAATAGCACAAATCAAATAAAAAAAGAAAGTGTTTCTGCAATTTTTATATATCTTTTTTTTATAACAGGCGTGATAAAAAAGATTTATAGAAGAATCTGTATATTTTGGGCTATGGAAACTTGTTTTTTTCGTATATTGTGATAAAATATTAACAATGCATGACTATGTCTACATAAAAACTGATTCTATCAAAGGAGTTTTTACAATGGAATATTTACTGCTTGAGAAAAAGAATAACATCGGTTACCTTACGATCAACAGACCGAAGCAGATGAACGCGCTTTCTTCCGCAGTTCTGGAAGAGCTCGATGCTGCTGTTACAGAGATCGAAAACGATGCTGAGATCAAGGCTGTTATCATCACAGGCGCTGGCGAAAAGGCTTTCGTAGCAGGTGCTGATATCCAGGAACTTCACGATGCTCACTGCGCAGAAGCGATCGCTTTCAATCGCAAGGGTTCCATGATCTTCAGAAGACTCGAAAAGATGGGCAAGCCCGTCATCGCAGCGATCAACGGCTACGCTCTCGGCGGCGGTCTTGAACTCGCTCTCGCTTGTGACATCCGTATCGCATCCGAAAAGGCTTCCTTCTCCAACCCCGAAACAGGCATCGGTCAGATCCCTGGTTTCGGCGCAACACAGCGTCTTCCCAGACTCGTTGGCACAGGCATGGCTAAGGAGATCATCCTCTCCGGCAGACGCCTCAAGGCTCCCGAAGCTCTCGCTATCGGCCTCGTAAACAGAGTCGTTGCTCCCGAAGAACTCATGCCCGCTTGTGAAGAACTTGCTGCTATGATCATGAAGAACTCTCCGTATGCTGTTGCAGCTGCGAAGAAGGTCATCGACGAAGGTATGCAGATGAGCCTTGACGAAGGTCTCCAGCTCGAGTGGTACATGTCCGGTCCTCTTCACGAAACAGACGAACAGAAGAACCGTACAGCTGCGTTCCTCAAGAAATAAGATAAAACATATGATCCCTGCGGCAGATGCCGCAGGGATTTTTTTATTTTCGGCGGTTGTTGTGTCGGGTTTTATGATATGATAAAATTCAATAAACTGTTTAAAAACCGCAAGAGAGTGTATTTTTATGGAATTTAATCAGAAATTGCAGGAATTAAGAAAATCAAAAGGACTTACGCAGCAGGAACTTGCAGAATCGCTTTATGTTTCGAGGACAGCCATCTCGAAATGGGAATCGGGAAGAGGATATCCCAATATAGATTCATTGAAAGAAATTGCAAAGTTTTTTTCGGTCAAGGTCGATGATCTTTTGTCTTGTGATGAAGTTTTGTCTATAGCGGAAGAAGACACGAAACAGAAGAAAAGCCATTTTTGCGATCTGGTTTTTGGTGCGCTGGATTGCAGCGCTGCATTATTGTTTTTTCTGCCGTTCTTTGGGCAGGAAGCAGGCGATGCGGTATATTCTGTTTCGCTTGTATCGCTGACCGACGCTGCGCCGTTTTTAAAGGCTGTGTATTTCGCTGCGGTGATCGGGATCGCACTTTGGGGTGTTTTGATATTTGCTTTGCAGAATTGCAGAAGAGGATTCTGGGAGAAAGGTAAGCGGAAGGGTTCGTTGATACTGAATGTTATCGGCGTAGTGCTGTTTATGGTAAGCAGGCAAGTGTACGCATCGGTATTTTTATTTCTTCTGTTGATCATAAAAGTTTTGCTGATCGTAAAAAAACAATGATACGAATCGTATCGCAGATGTGAGCCTCCGTTTCTTGGAGGCTTTTTTGTTTTTCGTTAAAGTTTATTTGCGGCAGAATGTCGGAATATACAAAACGAAAGGTGAAAAAATGAAAAAGAACGGAAAGTATTTTTTATTCGCGGGGTCGATCCTTGCGATGTTTGTATTTTGGACTGTTGCGGTCCGTATGATCGACGTGCAGCCGATTGGACCGCGTGGATCGGAAGTTGGATTTGCGGTGCTCAATGGAGCGGTTCATCGGTTTACGGGCGTGCATATGTCGCTTTATGTGATCACGGATTGGATGGGGTTTGTTCCGCTTGGTGTTGCGATGGGGTTTGCTGTGACGGGTTTGATACAATGGATCAGGAGAAGAAAACTTCGGAATGTCGATAAAAGTCTGTTTGTCCTTGGTGGATTTTATATTGCGGTGATCGCAGCATATCTGTTTTTTGAAGAATTTGTCATAAATTACAGACCGATTCTGATCGATGGATATCTCGAGGCATCTTATCCGTCATCAACAACTTTGCTTGCGGCAAGCGTGCTGCCGGTTGCTGTAATGCAGTTTAATGCTCGCATAAAACACCGTGTATTCAGAAGATGGGTGGTGTTGCTGACAGCTGCGACTGCCGTTTTTATGGTCGTGGCAAGGTTTGTATCGGGCGTACATTGGTTTTCGGATATCGTCGGTGGGATTCTGCTCAGCGCAGGATTGGTGATGCTGTATTATGCGGTTTTAAAACAAATAACAAAAAAACACCTGTGATCAATTCACAGGTGTTTTTTATTATTTATGCTTTCTGATTTTCTTCTTCCTGCTTATATTTGCGGTAACGCGCTGCTGCGTCTTCCTTAGCTTCGCGGAAGAGCTGTTCTGCGATCTCGGGGAAGGTACGCTTCAATACTGCGTAACGTGTTTCACCGTCGAGGAATTCGCCGTAATCCAGAGAGGGTTCCTTGGAATCCACTGTCAGCGGATGCTGCTTGTTGGGATCGTAACGGTAAAGTGTCCAGTAGCCTGCGTCGACCGCGCGCTTCATTTCTTCCTGAACATTCTGCATGCCGATCTTGATGCCGTGCGCTGCGCAGGGAGTGTAAGCGATGATGACGGAGGGACCCTTGTGCTGCTCAGCTTCCTTGACAGCCTTGATGAGCTGGTTGGGGTCTGCACCCATCGCTACCTGAGCGACGTATACATTGCCGTATGTGCGGAAGATCGCACCGAGGTCCTTCTTGCGGCTCTTCTTACCGGAAGAAGCGAACTGTGCAACTGCGCCGAGGGGAGTAGCCTTGGAGCTCTGACCGCCTGTGTTGGAGTAAACTTCTGTGTCGATTACGAAGATGTTGATGTCTTCCCCGCCTGCGCCAACGTGATCCAGACCGCCGAAGCCGATATCATATGCCCAGCCGTCGCCGCCGAACATCCAGAAGCACTTCTTGACGAGCTGGTCCTTGCGAGCGAGGATCTCCTGCGCTTCGGGAGTAGCTGCGTTTTCGAGGTCTGCGATGAGTGCATCGCTGAGCTCTCTGGAGCTGTGGAAATCGTCAAATGCATCCAGCCATTCCTGAGCAGCCTTGCTGCCTGTAGCCGCAGCATATGCTTCTACGCGAGTCTTCTGAGCTTCGCGCTGCTGACGTACGGAGAGGAACATGCCGAGGGAGAATTCTGCATTGTTTTCGAAGAGACAGTTGGACCATGCGGGACCGAAGCCTCTCTTGTTTGTTGTATAGGGGATGCCGGGCATCGGGCTGCCCCATGCCTGAGAACAACCTGTGCCGTTTGCCCAGTATACTCTGTCGCCGAAGAGCTGCGTCAGGAGCTTAGCATAGGGAGTTTCGCCGCAGCCTGCACAAGCAGCGGAGAATTCTACGAGCGGCTGACGGAACTGGCTGCCCTTGATCGTATAGGGATCGAAGAGATCGCCCTTATCGGAGATCGTGAGTGCGTAATTCCAGCGTTCCTTCTGCTCGTCGTTGAGGTTTGCGGGAACCATGGTGATCGCCTTTTCCTTAGCGGGGCAGCAGCTTACGCAGCTTCCGCAGCCCGTGCAGTCATAAGCGGATACCTGCATGGTGAAGTAAAGTCCCTTTGCAGCGCCGCCCTTTGCGGGAACTGCGTCGAAGCCTTCGGGAGCGTTGTTCTTTTCTTCTTCCGTCATGAGATAGGGACGGATAACGGCGTGCGGGCAGACGAGTGCGCAGCGGTTGCACTGGATGCACTTTTCTGCATCCCACTGCGGGATGGATACTGCGATGCCGCGCTTTTCATAAGCTGTGAGACCCATGTCGATATGACCGTCTTCATAGCCCTTGAATGCGGAAACGGGGAGATCATCGCCCTTCTGGCGGTTGATGGGGAAGAGGATGTTTCTGACGACTGCGGGGAGGTCATCCTCGGATATGGGAGCATCCACTGCGTCAGCCCATTCTGCGGGAACGTCGATCTTGTTGATGCCTGCTGCACCTGCGTCGATCGCTGCAACGTTCTTTGCGATGACTTCGTCACCCTTGCTGAAATATGCCTTGCGAGCGGCATTCTTCATTTCCTCGAGAGCCTGCTCTGTGGGGATGATGTCCATGAGTGCGAAGAATGCGGACTGCAGAACTGTGTTGGTATGAGAACCGAGACCGAGCTCAACAGCGATCTTCGTTGCGTCGATCGTGTAAAGATGGATACCGCGCTCAGCGATGAGACGGCGGACCTTAGCGGGGAGATGTGTGTTCAGCTCTTCGGGAGTCCAGCTGCAGTTGATGAGGAGCGTACCGCCGGGGCGGACTTCTTCTGCGATGTCATACTGACCCATGTAGCTCTGGTTATGGCAGGCAACGAAGTCTGCTTCCTTGACGTAATAGGAGCTGACGATGGGATGACCGGAGAAGCGCAGGTGAGACTTTGTTACACCGAAGGACTTCTTTGCATCGTATTCAAAGTACGCCTGAGCGAACTTATCTGTTGTGTCGTTGATGATGCGGACGGTATTGTGGTTTGCGCCGACTGTGCCGTCGCCGCCGAGACCCCAGAACTTGCACTGGACCATATCGGGGTCCTCGATGCGGAGCGGGTTAGCGGGGAGGGAACGGAATGTAACGTCGTCCACGATACCGATGGTGAAGCCGTTCATGGGCTTATCGGAAGCGAGGTTATCGAAAACAGCAGCGATCTGGGAAGGATCGGTATCCTTGGAGCTCAGACCGTAGCGGCCGCCGATGACGGTGATGTCCTTGTTTCTGCCCATGTAAGCTGTGCAGATATCTTCATAAAGCGGATCGCCCATGCTGCCCATTTCCTTGGTACGGTCGAGGACTGCGATGCGCTGAACGCTTTCGGGGAGTGCCTTTAAGAAGTGATCCACGGAGAAGGGACGGTAGAGGTGTACCTGAAGGAAGCCGACCTTTCTGCCCTGTGCGCGGAGTGCATCGACTGCCTCCTGGATCGTGCCTGCGACGGAACCCATCGCAACGACAACGTCGGTCGCTTCGGGATCGCCGTAGTAATTGAAGAGATGATATTCTCTGCCTGTGAGTTCGCTGATCTGTGCGAAATAGCCTTCAACGATATCGGGAAGAGCATCATAGAAAGCGTTGTTTGCTTCGCGGAGCTGGAAGTAAACGTCGCCGTTCTGAACAGTATTGCGGAGCGTGGGATGCTCGGGGTTGAGTGCGCGGTCACGGAAAGCCTTGAGCGCATCGAGGTCCAGCATCTTGCCGATCGCTTCCTGATCGGGGAGTTCAACTTTGTTGATCTCGTGAGAAGTACGGAAACCGTCGAAGAAGTGGATAAAGGGGATGTTGCTCTTGACTGCAGCGAGGTGCGCAACGGAAGCGAGGTCAGCGACTTCCTGAACGCTGCCTGTGGAGAGGAGCGCAAAGCCCGTCTGACGGCAGTTCATGACGTCGGAGTGATCGCCGAAGATGCTCATGCCGTGTGTACCGACGGTACGGGATGCGACGTGCAGAACAGCGGGGAGGCGTTCGCCTGCGATGCGGTGCAGCACGGGGATCATCAGCATAAGACCCTGAGAGGATGTGAATGTTGTAGCGAGAGCGCCTGTCTGCAGTGCGCCGTGAACAGCGGCTGCAGCGCCTGCTTCGGACTGCATTTCCGTCAGAGTGACGGTCTGGCCGAAGATGTTCTTCTGACCCTTGGCAGACCATGCGTCAGTGAGCGTTGCCATGGGGGAAGAAGGCGTGATCGGGTAGATCGCAGCGATCTCGGTAAAAGGATAGGCCATACGGGCAGCTGCTTCGTTGCCGTCCATTGTTACGAATGTCTTTTTCATCATAATGAAACCTCATTTTGCAGGCTGCAGCCGATGCAGCCCGAATTGTTTGAAAAAATGAAGCGGCGTTCCTGTGAACGCCGCTGACTAACAGGACGAAAATTGTCAACTTACATTATAACCTAATTTATGAAACAATAACATTAATGGTACATCACACACTGCATTAATAACCAACCCTATAAGAACTGTTATTATTACTAATTTATACTTATTAAGTCCTTGTAAAGTATTTACTACTATAGAATAAAATCCACCAAATAAAGCAACAAATACAAA